>WAKY01000014.1 GCA_015523135.1 Candidatus Aciduliprofundum sp. | reverse complement strand
CTCTTCAACTCTTTGTATGGATCATCTGTACCAAGAATCTCATTAACCTTGGCATGCACCTTGGTCCAGACCTTTATGGACAATTTGTTTTCGTCAAACTCTTTGCATAGGAGATTAAGCAAAGATTTCACTACATCCATTGCCTTATCTGGATTGACCAAATTCGCTTCAAAAACAGCTCGGCGAAATATGCAAGCCAAGCATTCTGGTTGTGGGTGCATAAGGAGGCATGGGCAACTCTTATAATATTTTTAGCGAAAAAGATTAATTCTTGGATAATATGCATACCTATGCATGATTTATCATTTCTAGCCATACCTCTTCCAGAGGATGTTGAGAGAGAGATAAGATTGGGCAATTTCCAAGGTGCAATTAAAATTATGAGAAAGCTAAGTAAAAGAGAATTGCCCTCGGAATTCAAAATGAGAATGGAGTATGAAATGGAGCGCTTAAAAAGAATAAAAAAGGATTTTCCATGGAATAAAGAAAAAGCTTTGGAAATTGCTGAAGAGAGCATAGAGAATTTTGAAAATGAGGAATTTGATAAATGGGTTTCATCAGGACTAGTTGAAAGAATGATAATAGATGGAGAAGAAAGGTTCTATGATAGATTTGTGGAGAATCTATTTTTCTTGGAGCCATCCATAAAGAAGAGAAGAAAGAAGAAGGATGAACTAGGAGATTATTCGCAAAAACTAATAAAGGATGCAATTAAGAGGATAAATAATGGAGAGATAAGAAAGTATAGGGTTGTGGCGGGAATAAAATTAAGGGTAAAGAGAAGAGGCACATATAGAGTATGGCTTCCAATACCAAAGGAGAATTTTCAAATTGAGAAAGTAAGGATTTTAAAGGCATATCCGGGAAAATACGAAATTGCAGATAATTCAGCATTGCAAAGAACCATATATTTCAATTCCAATTCCAAAGAATATCAAGTGGAATTTGAATATGTGATAAGAGAGGTGCGTGGAGGAATAGATGGATATGCAGATATAAATGAGAATTTAAAAGAGAAACTGCCGCATGTGAGATTCACACCTTACATTAAATCTTTAGAGGAGAAAATAACGGATGGTGCCGAGGATGATTATGAAAAGGCGAAGAGAATATACGATTGGATTACACACAACACAAATTATACCTATGTGAGAGAGTACTGCACATACAATAATATAAGCGAATTCGTATCCACTTCTTTGCGTGGAGATTGCGGAATGTTTGCACTTTTATTTATAACCCTCGCAAGAGCTGCGGGCATTCCAGCAAAGTGGCAAAGTGGATGGTACATAACCCCAAAATTTGCATCCCCACATGACTGGGCTCAGGTATATGTGGATGGAAAATGGTTTCCTGTGGATGCTTCCTTTGGAAATTATAGGAAAAATAAGAAGGAAAGAAATGCATTCTACTTTGGAAATTTGGATGCGTTCAGGATGATTGCAAATGATGATTTTCAAGTTGATTTCATCCCAGAGAAAAAATACTGGCGCTCAGACCCCGTGGATAATCAAAGGGGAGAGGTGGAAATCGAAAAAAGAAATCTGTATTTTGATGAGTTTAATTCGCACCTCTATGCCAAAGAATTTGAAAGAGTTTAATATTGAAAAATTGAAAATAAGGGAAAATAAAATTTATTAAATATTGCAAAGAGATTAAGGTTTGGAGGTATACAAAATGACATATAAAATAGCCGTGTTGCCGGGAGATGGTGTGGGCCCTGAAGTCATAGAAGCAGCGATGATAGTATTGGATGAAATAGTATTGGATGCTGAGTACATCTATGGAGATATTGGCTGGGAATTCTGGCGCAAGGAGGGAAATCCACTGCCAGATAGAACAGTTGAGTTGATGAAACAAACAGATTGTGCATTATTTGGAGCAATAACTTCTAAACCAAAAGATGAGGCTCAGAAAGAATTAGCTCCTGAATTGCAGGGTAAGGGTTTGGAATATTATAGCCCAATTGTAAAGCTACGCCAACTCTTTGACCTATACGCCAATGTCCGCCCTGCCAAGGCCTATCCCGGAAATCCACTAAATTACAAGGATAACATAAACATAACAATTTTCAGGGAAAATACTGAGGGGTTATACAGCGGAGTGGAGTACTATCCAGTGCCTGAGGAGATAGATAATGCATTCAAAGAGCATCCAAGGTATAAAAAGTTTATTGGAGTGGATAAAGCCATTTCTCTAAGGATAATCTCAAGAAAAGGAGCTGAGAGAATAATTAGGGCTGCCTTTGAATTTGCAAAGCAAAATAATCTAAGAAATGTGACTGTTGTAGAGAAACCAAATGTGTTGAGAGAGACCAGCGGCTTGTTTGTGAGAGTTGCTAGGAAGATACACGAAGAGTATCCAGATATAGAAATGTGGGAAACAAATATTGATGCCCAAGCCATGTGGCTGGTAAAAAACCCTGAGAAATACGATGTGCTTGTAACCTCAAATCTATTTGGAGATATAATTTCAGATCTGGCATCTCAACTTGTTGGCGGCCTCGGATTTGCAGCTGCAGGTAATATTGGCGATGATTACGCTGTATTTGAACCTGTGCATGGCTCCGCGCCAAAGTATGCTGGCCTCTATAAGGTGAATCCTATAGCCACAATAAGAGCAGTTAGAATGATGCTAGATTATCTAGGTGAGAAAGAAAGGGCAAATAAATTAGAAAGGGCAATAGAAGAAGTCGTGGCCGAAGGAAAGGTGCGTACCTACGACATGGGTGGAGATGCGTCCACATTAGATATGGCGAAGGCAATAGCAAAGAAATACGCAGAGCTCTAATCTTTTCCATATATTTCTATTTCTTGCCTAATGTAATTCAAAACACTCTCAATATTTTTTGTGGATATTATTACATATCCCCATTTTGAGTTTCTCAGCTTTAGACTAATATACTTTGTTCGTGGGAGAGATAGAACCAAAACTTTCTTACCATCAATTTTTCCAATTCTTATACCATAGCCTCCATATTTCCACATACTTCCTTTCTCTTCTTCAGCACTTACAATGTTCTCCCAAGGTAGATGTATATGATAGGCAGGATAACCTGCAATTAGAGAATTTTCTGTGATTGCAAGCTTGTAAGAACTAAATAAATAGCTTAGAGCAAAGAATAGTATGGTTAATGTTAGAATAAACCATTGAGGTGCTGGTTTTGATCCCAAAGGTCCTATTAAAGCTTGATAAAGGAATATGTAGAAAAAAATCAAAGTTAGAGGTACTAAAATAATCAAGATAATCCAAAACACCATACGCTCTTCATATTTCACACTCCCTTCATACATACTATCCACCAATTTTCACATGTAATCCTATCTCTTCAAATTTTTCTTTTATTTCTTTCATCTTATCTTCGCTTGGAGATTCATGCACCTGCATTTTGTATTCCCTTCCTAACCTTCTAAATTTCTCACTCACATCATGATAAGATAGCAAATTTATCTCTTTTATACCTTCTAATTCCATTATAAATTTCTTCCATCCTTCAATATTTTCATCCTTATCTGTTATAGTTGGAATCACAGGAAAACGCAATATTATATCTTTTCCCCTTCCTGAGGTGACTAAGAACCTTAGATTCTCTTTTATTATTTCGTTGGGCACTCCCGTATACTTCTTATGCTCCTTAGAATCATAGAGCTTGATATCGTAAAGAAATAAATCCACATGATCCATAATGGACTTCAATACTTCTCTGGGAGCGTACCCGGATGTGTCTAGGGCTGTATGCACTCCAATTTTCTTGCATTCTATTAGGGCTTCCTTCAAAAACTCTGGCTGCATAAGGGGCTCTCCTCCAGAGAAAGTTACGCCTCCTCTTGATGAGTCGTAAAGTGTTATATCTTTTTCTATCTCTTTCATTAATTCCTCCACCGTTATTTTCCTTCCCACAAATTCTAAGGCACCTGCAGGGCAATTTTCTGTGCATATACCACAATAGGTGCATTTATCTCTATCAATATGCTGCACGCCAAAATCATCAAAGTAAATTAACTTGTAAGTACAAGTATGCACACAAGTATAGCAATGAATGCACTTGTATTCCATATACATTATCTCAAAACTCATTGATTGACTCTCCGGATTGTGGCACCATATGCAACGCAACGGGCATCCTTTCATAAATACCGTAGTTCTTATACCCGGACCATCGTGGATTGCGTATCTCTTTATGTCAAAGATTATCCCTTCACTCATACTTCCTCGTGCTCCGTCCTCTTTATTATCTCATCCTGAAGGCCCTTGGGTAAATTGACAAAATAGTCGCTATAACCAGCAACACGAACCATTAAATCTTGAAACTCCGGAGGCTTCTCTTGCGCCTCTTTGAGAACCTCACTGCTAACAACATTGAACTGCACATGGTGGCCTCCCCATCTGAAGAAATTTCTTATTAAAGCTGCTAATTTCTTGATATTTTCCTCATTTTCCAAAAGGTCACCAGTTAGCTTTTGATTGAGAAGTGCACCTCCTGTCTTTGCCCAGTCACATT
>WAKY01000013.1 GCA_015523135.1 Candidatus Aciduliprofundum sp. | reverse complement strand
GGTAATCACAGGAGAGAATGCGGATACCCTTGATATTTTAGGAGCGAGAATAGAGACAATAGCAAGAATATACAATGTACTTGGCTCATTGAATCCACAAGAGGAAGATACCATCCCGTCAAGATGGTGGGAGAAGGAGGAGGATGGCCCTGCAAAGGGTAATGCTGCCTTTATCAACTACGAGGATTTCTTGGAAGCAAGGAGGTATTTCTATAAGTTAAGGGGCTGGCATGAAGAGTATGGAGTGCCTATGACAAATACCCTTGAAGATCTAGATTTGAGGGAGTTCTTGGAAGATGCTCACAGGGCAATAGTATCAGCGAAGGAGAGGGTGAGATAAATGCTGCTATTAATTGGCTTTACAGAAGATGAGGTTAAGAGATTGAAAGAAAAGTACGCAGACATAATACCAATATCAGCAGATATGGAAAATAGAGTGCTGGAAGAGATAATAAAAGAAGGAAAGAGTTCAGAAAATTATCAGATACTGGGAGATCAAAGGATGGTAATCATACACGATATACCAAAGGAGAATTTGAGCAAGCTCATAAGCGAGATAAGAAAAGAGATAGGAAAGCACATCATATTTGCAACTTCTACCCCCACATCTCTAAAATGGAAGATAAGCGATTTGATGGAAGAGCTCTTGGAAGAAGATAGGTACTTTAGAGAGAAAAGGTCTAAATAATTTCTATTTCTTTATCTATTTCCACAACCATACCATCATCCGCAGCTATCGTTCTTATTCCCGTTTCTTTCCATATCCAGTCAGCTTGAAATTCTGGATTTTCCTCTATCATTTTAAGTCCAAAATGTGTCAATATAGCAATTTCTGGTTTTATTCCTTTCACTATTTTTGCAGCTTCTTTTGTACTCAGATGGTACGGTATCTTAGCCCCCAGAGGCCTAGTGACTGGAAGAATAAGAACCCTGGCATTTCTATGGGCACCTATCAAAGAATCGTTGTAATCTGTATCTGCCACATAGGAGATCAAGCCCTGAGATGTCTCCATTCTAAATCCAATTGTTGTTGGGTCATTATGATAAGATTTTGTTGCTCTAATTTTAATCCCTTTATAACGCACCACATTTCCGGGAGAGAGAACTGCAACCTCATCCACCAAGCTTCTGTGATATTTTGAAATAACTGGATCAAATTCATCGTATCCTTCTAGAACGCTCTTTGAGCCAACAAGCAAGCCCTTCTTCTTCGTGCCTCCATTTGTTATGGCCTCAACAAGAACTTCTGCATCTGTATAATGGTCAGTATGCGCGTGGGAGATAGCAATTATATCTGTTTTAGTTGGGTCAACTTTGAATCTATGCATCTGAACCAAAGCTCCCGGACCAGGGTCTATGTGAATATTAAGGGTATCCTCTATGTAAACCCCACCAGTGGCCCGAACTTGATAAATTGTGGTAAATCTACCTCCGCCACTTCCTAAGAATGTTATCCTCGTCACTGGAATGCTAATACCTTTCTCTCATATAATCTTTGGCTTGATTAAATTTTTATATCCAAGAGCGATTACTCGGCTATGAGCATTCTGATAAAAAACGCTTGGATTGTTACGCAGAATGAGAAAAGGGAGATTCTGCAAGGAAATATTTATATTGAAGAAAATAAAATTGCTGAGATAGGAAATACAAATGTGGAAGCGGAATATGTTTTAGATGCAAAAAGAAAGATAGTTATGCCTGGATTGATAAACACACACACGCATGTTGGAATGACAGATATGCGAGGTATAGCGGATGATGTGAATCTTGAAGAATTCTTAATAAAGATGTGGAAAGAGGAGGCAAAAAGGGGCAAGGAAGATATTTACAATGGTGCCAAATTAGGAATAAGAGAGATGCTTCGCACAGGAACAACATCTTTTGTAGATATGTACAGCGATGAGGATGCAATTGCAAAAGCAGCTAAAGAATTAGGAATTAGGGCATTTTTAGGATGGGCCGTGGTGGATAAAGATATAACTACACAAGAGGGAGATCCTCTAAATAATGCTGAAAATTTCATTAGAGAATTTAAAAATGAGGAGTTGATAACACCTCTAATAGCTCCACATGCTGTGTATACTTGTAACGAAGAAACATTGCTGAAGGCAAAGGAAATCGCGGAGAAATATGACACACTTATAACTATGCACATCTCAGAAACAAGGAAGGAGGTTTATGAGCATAGGAAAAAAACAGGGATGAGGCCTGTGGAATGGTTAGAAAAGATAGAGTTCTTAAATCCAAAGCTCATAGCAGTGCACCTTGTTTGGCTAACTCTTCACGAAATAAAAATTCTGGCAAAAAATGGGGTTAAAGCATCTCACAATCCAACAAGCAATATGAAGCTTGGAAACGGTGGCTCAATGCCTCTCCCAGAAATGCTTGATAATGGGATTCTCGTAACCTTGGGCACGGATAGCACCGTAAGTAATAACAATCTTGACATGTTTGAAGTTATGAAATTTGCAGCTTTATTGCACAAGAATGAGAGATGGGATGCCTCTGCAACTAATGCTCAAAGTATCCTTGATTTTGCCACTATAAATGCTGCAAAAGCTTTGGGATTAAATGCAGGAAGCATAGAAGAGGGAAAACTTGCAGATTTGGTAATTTTAAATCCTGAGCCAAATGGATTGCCGTTGAGAAAAGATACAATTGTCTCAAACATCGTGTATTCCCTAAACGGACTGAATGTTGAGCATACAATAGTAAATGGAAAAATAGTAATTTAGCACTTCTTCAAACGAACGGCCGCTACTTTCAATTCAGGAATCTTCGCCTCAGGATCCAGTGCGTCTATGGTAAG
>WAKY01000012.1 GCA_015523135.1 Candidatus Aciduliprofundum sp. | reverse complement strand
ATAATCATCACTACTTCTTCCCAGTTTAAGGCAAGGAATCCAACCAACCCACCCATCATGCCTAACAATTTATTCACCTATCACTACTAGCACTGCACCTCTATCTACTGTATCTCCAACATTCACCTTTATATCTTCAACTACACCATCCCTGGGTGCTACAACCTCGTTTTCCATCTTCATAGCTTCTAATATTATTAGCACATCTCCAGCCTTTACTCTATCCCCCTTTTTGATCTTGATATCTAAGATCTTACCAGGCATTGGCGCTGTGACAGCTCCCTCTCCTGAAGTAGTTCCCACAGGCATAGGCGTAGTAAGCTTTGGCACTTCGCGCCTTACTTCATACTTCGGCTGCACAGGCGCTGGTTGGCTTTGGCTTACCTCTCCAATTTCTTCAATTTCCACTATGTACTCCTTTCCATCAACCATTACCTTAAATTTTCTTCTCATTTCCACCGCCTCAACATTCTCAATCTTCCATAATATTTCCAAGGAGATGGTTTTACACTTATGATCTTAAACTTCTTTCCACCGAGGTAGAGAGTTAAAGCTCCTGCAATAGCGGCTATAACCTCACTATCAACCTCCTGCTCTTTTATAGTCATCATCTTTTTCTCCTCCTTAATCTCTTTCTTCCCTTCTTTCTTTCTAGGTTTCAAAAAATACATAACTGCAGCAAGAATGCTAAGCACTACAAATACCACTGTTATACCAACTCCTGTTAAAAGCAATCCCTCATCTATGCCACCTTTAACCTTCTCTATGTACAAAGGCTCCAACTTCACACTCAATTTTCCTCCAAAATTGTAAAAGATAATAGTTAACGTCTCGCTGGCATTGTAAGTATGCAGAGCATAGAACTGAAAGCTCTGAGCACCATTTTTAAGCTTGCTATCGAGCAAAACATCTCCACTAATAACAATTTTTATTCCGTAATCTATTGATATTGCACTTGCTTGGGCACTTAGATTAAGAGTTATACGAGTACCTTTCTCAATAGGCTCGAATAGATTTGTGCTCAAATACGCTATTCCATTTACAATTGTGATTAAAGCGTTGGAATTTTGCATTGAAAATGATGCGCTATCTGCATTGTAAGTAAAGCTCCAATCTCCATAGGAAGGTAAAGAAGCCATTGCTATAGTGCTTCCCAGAAGAATGAAAACTGCAAAGATGGGGATGAGGTATTTCATCACACCACCTATAAGGGTATATTTCCATGCTTCTTCTCAGGTCTATCTTCCTTCTTGTTTTCCAGCATATTTAGCGCTTGAATTATCTTGGGTCTAGTCTCATGAGGATATATTACATCATCCACATATAGGCGAGAGGCGGCTACATATGGATTCGCAAACTTGTTACGGTACTCTCTTATCAATTCTTCCCTCTTCTTATCAGGATCTTCTGCATTTGCAATGTCTCTTCTAAACACAATATTTACTGCGCCTTCTGGGCCCATAACTGCAATTTCCGCGTTGGGCCATGCATAAACAACATCTGTGCGAAGATGCTTGGAGCCCATAGCTATGTATGCACCTCCATAAGCTTTACGCAAAATAACAGTAACTTTTGGCACAGTTGCCTCGCTATATGCATAAAGAATCTTGGCGCCATGCCTTATTATCCCCCCATGCTCTTGAGCCACTCCGGGCATGTAGCCAGGTACATCTACTAGGGTAACAATGGGTATATTGAAAGCATCACAGAATCTAACAAATCTCGCAGCTTTATCACTGGCATTTATGTCAAGCACACCGGCAAATACCTTAGGTTGATTCGCTACGATGCCTACAACTTTACCTCCCATTCTTGCAAATCCCACCACAATATTCTGCGCATATAGCGGATGTATCTCAAAAAATGTGCCTCTATCAACAATAATATTGATTATATCCTTTATATCATAGGATTTTTTTGGATCTTGAGGTATAATATTGTCTAACTCATAGTTTATTCTATCTGGTGGGTCACCGGTGTCCATAAATGGCGGGTCTTCCATATTGTTTGATGGTAAGTAGCTAAGCAAAGTTCTTACAAGTTGTAGAGCTTCCTCCTCACTTTTAGCAAATATGTGGGCATTTCCACTTTTCTCATTGTGCACTCTCGCCCCACCCAAACTTTCAAAATCCACATCCTCACCCGTAACAGCCTTGATTACCTGTGGTCCAGTAATGAACATGTAGGAGGTCTTATCCACCATAACAACAAAATCCATAATTGCAGGAGAGTAAACTGCGCCACCTGCGCTAGGGCCCATTATAACTGCAATTTGAGGAACCACACCACTTGCAATTGTGTTACGGAAAAATATCTCACCATAGCCCTTTAGAGAATCAACACCCTCTTGAATTCTAGCTCCACCCGAATCATTAAGTCCTACAACAGGAGCACCGTTTTTCAAAGCTAAATCCAAAACTCTAGCAATCTTCTCTGCATGCATCTCTCCCAACGAACCTCCGAGAACTGTGAAATCTTGAGCATACACAAAAACCAAGCGTCCATTAATTGTGCCATACCCCGTTACAACACCATCTCCAGGAAATCTATTTTTGTCCATGCCAAACTCTGTAGCACGAGATTTTGCAAACATACCTAATTCTACAAACGTGCCCTCATCTAAAAGCCTCTCAATTCTCTCCCTAGCTGTGAGCTTGCCTTTCTCATGCTGCTTCTTTATTCGTTCTTCTCCACCGCCTTCCATTGCTTTTTTTCTTTTTTCCTCCAGCATAATTATCCCTCACTTTCGACAATCAATATAATGAACTTCCGACGGTGATAAGGTATACAGTATATATTATATTTATGGCCCATCATATCACCGTGGGAGCCCGGTACTCTCCAAATATCTCCTTTAAAGCTGCCACTATCTCACCCAGCGTGGCCTTACTTTTTACGCAGTTATAGATGTATGGAACCATGTTGCTTTCTTCCTTTTCCGCCACCCTCTGTAATTGCTCTAGTGCTTCTTTAACTTTTTCCTTATTTCTGCTCTTCTTGAATTTCTGAAGCTTCTCAATCTGCTTCCTGGCCACTTCTTCACTCACCTTCATTATCTCTATGTTTATCTCTTCATTTTCATCCACAAATTTATTCACGCCTACAACAACACGCTCTCCATTCTCAATGTCCATCTGTATCTTATAAGCTGAATCTGCAATCTCCTTCTGCACATACCCTATCTCTATGGCCTTGGTCATACCCCCTATCTCATCAATTTTATCTAGATATTTCCAAACCTCTTCTTCAATAGTATCTGTTAACCATTCCACATAATAGCTTCCGCCCATAGGGTCAATGGTATCACCTACTCCACTCTCATAGGCAATTATCTGCTGCGTTCTTAGCGCAATCTCCACAGATTTCCTCGTTGGAAGGGCTAGAGCCTCATCATAAGAATTTGTATGCAGACTTTGCGTTCCTCCTATTACAGCAGCAAGAGCCTGGATCGCTACACGTATTATATTGTTGAGAGGTTGCTGTGCTGTGAGCGTTGAACCACCAGTTTGCGTGTGAAATCTAAGCATGCAAGATTTCGGATTTTTCGCTCCAAATCTATCGCGCATAACCTTGGCCCATATTCTGCGCGCTGCCCTGAACTTCGCGATCTCCTCAAAAAAGTTATTGTGGGAGGCAAAGAAGAAGGATAAGCGTGGTGCAAACTTATCCACATCCACGCCCCTGCGCATAACCCATTTCACATACTCCATACCATCGGCGATGGTAAATGCCACCTCTTGAACTGCAGTGCTTCCAGCCTCACGAATATGATAGCCAGAGATACTTATTGGATTCCATTTGGGAATCCTTTCAGAGCAGTATATTATGGTATCCGCCACTAACCGCATGGAGGGTTGTGGTGGAAATATGTAAGTACCCCTGGCAATGTACTCCTTTAAGATATCATTCTGAATAGT
>WAKY01000011.1 GCA_015523135.1 Candidatus Aciduliprofundum sp. | reverse complement strand
CCTATACTCCCCAGTTAACTCTATCATACGAAGGTACAGAGACAAAATATAATCCTCAGACTACAATATCTGTGCAAGAGAAGCCATTTACAATACCTTGGCTTTGGATCATAATAATTGTAGTTGTTGGTGCAGTTGCAGGATTCTTCTTATATGGTTATATATCTTTCAAGAAGGAGGCACCAGAATATATGGTGTGCGGTAACTGTGGACATCTTGTACCAGCTGATGCAGAGAAATGTCCATATTGCGGTGTAGTGTTTGAGAAAGAGAAAGTAAAGTGCCCAACTTGTGGTTCATGGATTGATGAAGATTCTAAATTCTGCCCAGTTTGCGGTACAATATTTATGCCTCCAGAGGATCCTGAATATAATAAATATGAGAAGCTAAAGGAGAATTATGAGAAATATATAAGGAAGTACAAGGAGGAGGCAAAGAAGTACATAGGAGAAGAGTATACGGAAGAAGAGTTTTACAAGTGGTGGAAGACTAATCCAGAGTTCATATCATTCTTAGAGTGGGTTAAAAGGCAGGAGGAAAAGATAGAAGGAGATACTGTTAAATGCCCAGTGTGTGGTGCGTTAAATCCAAAAGGTGCTAAGATTTGCAGAGTATGCGGTTCTCCACTACCAACGGAAGGGGAGAAGAAAAAGAAGGAAGAAGGAAAGCAACCGCCAGAGAAGGAAGAGAAGAAAGAATCACCAATACCTCCTGAGGAATTAGAGAGATTACAGAGGCCCGGAGTGGTTACAGTGGAAGAATGGGCAAAGAAAAAGGAAAAAGAAGAAGAAAAGAAGGAAGAAGGAAAGCAACCGCCAGAGAAGGAAGAGAAGAAAGAAGAGGAGAAACCAGTAATAAAGAAGAAATTGATAAAAAAGGTTATAGCGGTGAAAAAGGAAGAAGAGAAATAAATTAGCTAGACAATACTTCTTCCACTCTTTTTAATACCTCTTCTGGTTTTTTGTAATATGCGGCAACAATTCTTGCAACATCTCTGTAGTATCTCACTCCAAGCTTTTCCATGTACTCTAAAATTTTCTCTCTTCTTTTAACCTCAAGCTCCATTCTTCTTTGGCTCCAACCTTTTATTGTGGATATTTTCTCATAAATATAGCTATGTCCACTGTAATTGAAAGTATCATCTGCAGGGTTCCAAGTATATGCATTATTTGTTATTATCTCATTCGTTTCTGGATCTAACCCAACTATTTCTGTTATTGATTTTACCCTCCTGGTCATAGTAGTGCCAACTTTAACTTGAGCTTGCAGGATAACGATATCAAGTGCTGTTATTAAGGCTCTTGGCAAATTTATAGGAGCATTCTCAAATCTGTGAACCATTGATTTGACATCATCGGCATGGAAAGTTGTATAGCATGTCTTTCCAGTTGCCATCGCTTGAAATACGGTGTATGCCTCCGGTCCTCTGACCTCCCCCACCATTATATACTGCGGTCTCTGTCTAAGTGCCGCTTTAAGTAAATCGAACATATCTATTTCTCCAGGTTTTTTGCCGGTTACTGGATTTGGTTCTCCTAAACCTTCTCTAGTGAGCGAGGGAATCCAGTTCTCGTGGGGTAAGTTGAGCTCCCTAGTATCCTCTATACTTGCTATTTTCATATTTGGAGGGATAAAAAGAAGAATGGCGTTTAGTGTGGTTGTTTTTCCACTAGCTGTACCTCCGCACACAATTATGCTCATGCCATTCTCTACAGCAAGCCATATATAGGCCATCATTTCCCTACTCATCGTTTTAAATCTTATTAGGTCTATGGGTGTAAATGGATTTGGCTTGAATCTTCTTATTGTAAAGGATGAACCTCTCTTTGTCACATGCTTTCCAAGGGTAGCCTGTAATCTAGAACCATCTGGCAAAGAAGCATCTACCATAGGATTTGATATTGAAATATGCCTTCCTGACTTTTGCACTATCCATATAACATAATCATCCAGTTCATTTTCCTTCTGAAACTTTAAATTTGATCTAATAGAGCCATACATTCTGTGATATATGTAAATTGGTATATTCACACCATCGCATGATATATCTTCCACTTCACTATCACGCATAGGTACTTGCACCAATCCATATCCTAAGAAATCCCTATACACATAGTATTTCAGTCTTTCAAGAACTACAGAATCGATAGCAACATTCATCTCTTGTATTATTTCCTCAGTTTTTTCCATAAGATACTCTTTTCTTTCTTCATCATTTTCAAAATCTTTAAGCTCTAGAACCTCAATTAATTTAGATTTAACATTTTCAAGAATCTTTCTCTCCCCTTCTGTTAGGGGAGGTTCAATTACCTCGTAAATATACTCACTGGTAACATCATCAAACAGTATTCTAACATATGAATAGGGCTCTTCGATGGGATCAACCTCAATTTCTTTTATTGAGGGAGATTTTATCTCTGGTATTGGGGTGATATTGCTACCATGCGCTGTATATTTTTTGGGGGTTTTAACCTTTAGCTTTTCGCTCTTTAATATGGGTTTCATAATATTTACAATCTTCAATTTTGTTGGAATATCTTTTTTTGATATGGCCATTTATACCACCTCACACAGCCCCCAATAGCCTGAGGATGAAATATCCAGATACAAGCAGGATAAAAGCCCATACAAAGCCACTCTTCACTCTTCCATCAGAGAGTATGCCTATCATTATTCCATCTCCAACCCCATGAATTATCGTAGCTATTACAAATAAGAGGGTGATTATGGGTACATACTCATATGCTATACCTCCTCCTGGCAATGAGCCTGCTATAGATGCCTTTTTAAAGCTCTCCTCTACAGCCATACCTGCTTTACCCATTTCCGGAAGAAATGATTTGTTTAGAATTATTATTGTTGCTAAGAAAACAAAGAATGAAGTTAGGAGTACAAAACCATAGGTAAACATCTCTATGCTTCTCTCCTTTGCGGCTAATTGGGATTCTCTAGCACTTCTTGCAACCATGGAGAGTACATCGGCAATATTACCTCCTGCTTCATTTGATTTTATTATTATTGCAGTTATCCTGTTTATCAGTGGAGTTTTAACCCTTTCATTAAATGAGAGCAGAGCTTCTCTTACTGGAACACCCCAACTTATTTTTGAAGCCATTCTCTTTATCTCATCTGTTAGAGCTCCATATTTTCCAGAAGAAGCAACTACAATTGAATCAGCAAGGGTCATACCGAACCTTGAGGACTCTGCTACATCTCTTAGAAAATCTGGAAATCTCTCTTCCATCTTCTTTATCTTTCTTGTATGAAGCATATCGTATATCCCTGGTCCAAATAGAAACACAGCTGTACCTATAACAATAAAATCTAATGGAATCAAATCCCAAATATTTGTTTTTTGAATATATAGCATTATTCCTATGCTAATGAATATCGCAGCTATGAATGCAGATGAATAAAAAATAATTTTCTCTTTGTTCATTCTGCCACCTCCTTACTCGTGCTGTATATAAAATAGCTAAACACGAAGATTAAGATCGGAATCATAACAACTACAATTATTTCTAAAAGCATAACTGTGCTTGGTGCACTACTCTTGTTTATAAGTGCCATTATTGCAATAATAACAACCAAGAACAGGGGAAATGCAACACCCACGGTGACATAAATTTCTGCAAATAGGCCCAAACTCTCCATATTCTTCTTTAGCATCAACCTTTTCTCCTTCTCGTATTCTTCAGATTTTGACATAAAAAATGGTTTTAATCTCCCACCAGAGGTTGCAGTTGTTATAACTCCCTGCAGAAATTCCTGCCATTTTACAGATGGACTTCTCCTAGATGCTTCTTCAATTGCTGATAGAATATCTTTGCCCAGAAGCTCCGTGTCCCTTGTTATCCATTCAGCCTCTTTTGCTATCTCACCATATTCTTTTCTTGTGGATAGCTCTTTGAAAATTGATGCTACAGTCACATCTGCCGATGACAATGCTGCGATGAAATTGACTGCAGTGGGAAGATGACTATCAATATCCTTTGCCCTCTTCTTAGCCTTGGATGCGGGAGAAGAAATTAGAGAGAAATAAGTCATTATGGGTATTATAACGACCATAAAAATGCCTATAATGAGAAATATAAGGGTAACCATTTTATTTCCAAGTGATAATCCCATAAAAACAAGCATAGCTGCCATAACAATGCCTATTACTCCAACTAGGAATGTGGTGAAATATACATAGGCAAGATACTCTTGAGGTCTTAAGAGAATGTGTGCTTTAAGCAAATCCATCTCAAGTTTTGAGAATTTTTTCTTTTTTACGGATTTTTCTGCCATTTTTCCCATTAATTTCCAAGCTAATTTATGGTAAGGGTCTAAATTTATGTATGTAGGCAGTGTACCCTTGGGCAGCTTAACCTTATATGGTTTGTTTTGAGGAGAAGGTGCATATTTTGCAAATAATCTCGCAAATAACTTCAACTTTCCACCCCCTCTAGTTCAAGACGAACTTTTTCTGCTGTGCTTATTGGATCCTTATAATAATCAGCTATTGTTTTCCATATATCTCTGAAGTCTAAAACTTCTTTCTTAACCCAGTATTTCACTATATCAACTCTTCTTTCAAATTCTTCCATCATCTCGTTATGGGTCATATTTTTCATAGTCATTATCTTGTCAAATAGATAACTATGCCCCTTAAATTTATGAGTATCCTTAGCTTGATCCCATTCAAAAACTACATTTGTTATTAATTCATTTGTTTCTGGCTCAAAACCAACATTCTCCACAAGTTGTGTAATTCTCCTTGTAATGCCTTCTTTCGTTCTTACGATTTTTTGTATAATCACATTGTTTAAAGCAGTCATGAGTATCCTTGGGCAGTTTATAGGAGGATTTTCAAGCCTATGAATCATAGAGACGATAGAATCTGCATGCATTGTGGAATAGGTCGTATGTCCTGTAGCCATCGCTTGGAACATAGTGTATGTTTCTTTTCCTCTCACTTCTCCCACAATTATATAGTTAGGCCTCTGTCTTAATGCAGCTCTAACCAAATCATACATATCTATTTCTCCAGCAGATTTACCTGTTATAGATGCCTCTCCAATGCCGCTCCTCGTCGTGCCAGGAATCCAGTTTTGGTGTGGGAGATTTATCTCTCTTGTATCCTCTATACTAACTATTTTTGCAGTGGGAGGTATGAACATTGTAAATGCATTGAGCGTGGATGTTTTTCCGCAAGCTGGTCCTCCAATAACTATGGCACTCTCCCCATGCTCTACCATTAACCAGAGATATGCAACAATTTCAGGAGATGCAGTGCCGAATAAAACAAGCTCGGTTGGTGTGAATGGCTTTTCTTTAAATCTTCTTATAGTGAAAGTACCACCCCTGGTGGTTACTTCTCTTCCATAGGTTGCTTGAACCCTATGCCCCTCAGAAGTTGTACCATCCAATATTGGTTCTGCCACAGATATCTGCTTTCCACATTTTTGGGAAATGTACACTATGAAAGAATTTAGCTCATCATCATCCTTGTACATTAATCTTGTTTTTATTGACTGATATTTTTTGTGAAATACATATATGGGAACGCCAACACCATCGCATGAGATATCTTCTATGTATTCATCTCTTATCAACCCATCAATTTTCTGATAGCCCACATGGTCCCTAACAACATAGTAAAGTATTCTCTCTTTTGAAAGTTTGTCAATTTTTATATCTCTGCTTCTAAGGAAACTATCTACGCTTTCTCTAAGGTACTGTTCTTTATCCTTGTTTGTCATAATTTCCCATTCATATTTTAGAGTTCTATCAAGTGTATCATTTATCTCATCCAATAATCTTTGCTCTTCCTCTGTAAGAGGTGGCTCGATCAAATCGTAAATATACTCATACTCTTCTCTATCGTAGATTATCCGAGTGTAGACATAGGGAGGATAGACAGGATAAATTTCAACAGTTTCATAATTCTCTTTTTCTAATGGAGGAATTGGGGTAATATCGCTGCTTCTTCCCACTTCAAATTTTGGAATTTTAATTTTGACTTGAGGCTTAACGATGCCTTGAAATATCGAGAAATTTAATCTCTTTATTCCCTTAGGCATCATTATGAGCTCACCTCAACTTCAATATAAACCATTGTAACTTCAATATTCCACACATTGTAAATATGAATTTTATTGCCAGAGATTGTGTAATATGGATAATTTGCGTTTTGTAGGGATGAGGGAGAGTAAATTACTCCACTTTCATTAAGTATATTTGATATACTTTGTATCCAGTACTCGGTAAAATTCAACGGCATAAGCCCATAATAGTATGTATCGTTAATGGTTAAAGTTACATTATGATTTCCACCTAGAAAGTATGTTTGGGTGTAAACTCCTTGCAATGTTATTCCTAAACTCCTTGTTTCCACGCCTGTAACTGTCAATGGAGGTCCATATATATTTTCTAATGTCATACTCACATTAACATGGCCACTAACATTCTGAAACTTCATATTTGGTTTAATTGGCATAATTGCATTTTTTGCATAGAAATTGTATCTAATTATTGCACCATTCTCATAGGAGAATGTTTCAGGCACATAATACCTGTTAGGCGCAGTGAATTGTATACTTCCTTGAGAGAGCAATGATATATTATTTGAGTAATTATCCACAAAGCTTATATTCATATTATATGTGGAATTTAATCCCGCAGGATACACAGACAACTGTCCGTATGTGGGAGATGCCACCACAGGCACTCCTGGTGCACCGAGTTTTATTGGAACATAAGATGTATAATTTGTATTTTTTGTTATAGTAAGAATATCCACCACGCTTCTGAGCTGAGACAGTTGAGATAGAACTTGCATATCGTGCTCTGCCTCATTTTCTTTTATTTGAACAGGTACAACCTGAACCATGAACATTGAAAGCAGGGATGTGAATATCATAAGGGCAAATATGGTACCGACAGTTGAAGCTATACCTTCCTCCTTCCTTCGGATTTTCTTCATAAATCCAACACCACTTAACCATAGGGGAGAAATGTTATATAAACTTATCTTCCATAGTATTCCACTTTGCTGCTATGATCTCTTGAACTAAGCGAGATGCCAATACGGAGGTATTTCCATTATCATATGGGGGGCATACTTCGGTTATATCTGCACCTATCAAATTTGGAGCTAAAAAATTTATTATGCTTTTTACATCCATGGGACTCAATCCAAAGAACTCAGGAGTTCCAGTACCGGGAGCATATGCAGGGTCGATACCATCTATGTCTATCGATAAATATATTTTATCGGTATCCAATATTTCTAACGCTTTTTTAATTGCACCTATCCATCCTAATTTGTGGAACGTATATGTATCAATCCACTCATAATTAAGTTTTTCTGCATCTTCAACTTCTTCTTGAGATACTGATCTTATTCCTAGGGAAATTATTTTTCCATCCAAAATCTCGTGTGCTCTTCTAGCTGTGCAAGCGTGGCTGTACTTATTACCCAAGTATTCATCTCTAAAATCTCCGTGGGCGTCTATGAATATTATTCCTGCATTTAAATTCTTTAAAGCTCTTGCTGCACCAATTGTTATTGAATGCTCACCACCTAGCATTATAGGAAATTTATCTGGGAATATGGATTGCATTGCGGCATAAACAGAATCAATTACATCCTTTACATTTCCAAATTCATCAAGGGTTCCAATATTGCCCATATCATGAATCGGAAGATCTGAGAGAGAGATTTTATGTTCCAGTAAATAGCTTTCAAGGTTATAAGATGCCTTTCTTATCTCATCCGGTGCAAATTTTGAGCCATGTCTGTAAGAGGATGTACCATCAAAAGGAACTCCTAAAATTATGAAAAAAGAATCGTTAAAATTCTTATTTGCATCTGCAAAATGCAGAAGCATATTTATTCGCCCATAACTCTCATTATCTTTCTTTTTCCTAATGCTTCCCAGTACTCAACATTCTTTCCTGGAGCTATCTGGTCTTTTAGCTCATCTGGAATGTGGAGTTCAAAAGTATCAAATGTTTCAGAATCCATTAATTGTACTTCATCACCCATAACAGCAAGAACCTGTGCGTCTCTCTTCTCAATAATTGGAACTTTAACTTTATGTTTTACAGGATAAACTAAGCTTCTCTTCTGCCCGTCAAAAACACCTATGGCCACTATTCTGGCTTTAGCTTCACCGTGTTTCCCGGGCTTGCTTGTAGTCATTTCAACTATCTTGCATGGCTCATCGTCCACAACCATATATCCGCCAACCTTAAGTTCTCGTACCTCAACATCTCTCCATGACATTTTAATCCCTCTTGGGGTAAATAAGATTGCCTTTATATAGATTTTCTTTCAAAAAATTTTTATTTACGTGCCCAATATACACCAGAATGGAAAAAGATGATGGTGATAATCTATGGCGAGACACATTTAAGGATGTAATAATTTCCATCATAATAGTTGTTGTTATTTTTCTCTCTTTGTATGCTTATGCTCAGACTTGGCCACCAATGGTTGTAATAGAGTCTGGAAGTATGCAGCATGGGGATTTATCCCATATTGGTAATATAGACACTGGGGATATGGTCATAGTTAAGAAGGTTTATTCTGCGGATGATGTTGTGAGCTATGTGGAAGGAAGGATGAAAGGCTATGAAACTTACGGAGATTACGGGGATGTTTTGATTTACAAATGCCATGGAGAGTTGATAATACATCGAGCCATAGTTTATCTGCATTGGAATGGAAAAGAATGGAAGATAAGGGGATTTGAAAATGGAAATTATCCACAATGGTTACATGTTACCAAGGATTACATCACGATTGATAATGTGGGCTATGAGAATAAAAAGATTGTCATAAATCTGCAGAAATTGAACCCAAATGTTGTGGGAAAGGATGGATTTATAACTATGGGAGACCATAATCTAGCCAGGTATGGACCTAGTGCCTATGACCAGAGCTCATCGGGGTTCATTCCAATATGTCCTTACTTGGTAAATTACAATATGATTGTGGGCGTTGCTAGAGGAGAAATTCCATGGTTTGGGACTATAAAGCTTTATTTGACTCATACAAACACAGGGGAGATACCTTCCAATACCAAGGTAAATCTTGCAATTTCCTTAATTATCCTTGTAGCTGGCTCTATTGGAATTGACTATGCAATTGCACATAGGGAAGAAATAAAGAGAAAATTGCGAAAATCAAAAGAATAATTTTTTCTGGGATGCCAGTTTTACCTCATGCAGTTCTGCTAAAATTTCATCCTCAAAAATTATTTTCTTTACCTCTTGCACAGGAAGAGCTAGCTCTATTATTTTGGTCCTTCCATACCTTCCGAAGGATTTTACCTTAGTTGAGATCAATCCAAGCATATCCATATCGGAAATTAAGTCAGATACCCTTCTTTGTGTTAAGGGGCTTACTCCAATTCTCTTGGATAGAGTGCTGTATATATGGTAGAGTTCTCCCGTGGTTAAGGTGTTATTCCCTGCCTCCTCGTTCAATGCAACTCCAAGAAGCACGATTTTTGAATGCAATGGAAGGGTTTTTATTGCCTCAGTTATGCAATCCATCTCAATCTTGTTCTTTGCCAGATAAACATGCCTCTCAGTTACCTTTTCAGATCCTTCCCTCTCAGCAATTTCAATTGATATTCTCAGCAAATCAATGGCTCTTCTTGCATCTCCATGCTCTTGAGCTGCTATGGCTGCGCATATACCTATAACTTCCTCGCTAACAGCTCCATCCTTAACTGCGATTTTTACCCTCTCAGCCAATATATCTTGGAGCTGAAATGCGTTGTAGGGAGAGAAAATTAGTTTTTCTTGTCCTAACCTGCTCTTAACTCTGGGGTCCAGTAAATCTGTAAATTTGAGCTCGTTGGATATGCCTATAACGCTTAACCTTGAATTCTTCATCTCGGAATCTAAGAGCAAAAGCTGGTAGAGGATGTCATCACCACTCTTCGTTACAAGCTTGTCAATTTCATCTAAAACCAAAATAACTATCCCGTTCCATTCGTCAATTCTATCCTTCACTGTGGAAAAGACCTTGTCCATGGGCCATCCCGTGAATGGTATCTTCTCATTCCAATCATCTATGAAATAATTACCAAGGTTTTGGAGGATGGAATAAGGGGTATCAACTGTTTCACAATTCAAATATATGTACTCAATTTTCTTCTTTGCATATACCTTTTCAGCCCTCTTTAACTCTCTACCAACATATTTTACCACTGCTGTCTTTCCAGTTCCTGTTTTTCCAAAAATTAAAACATTTGAGGGCTTATCCCCTTCCAATGCAGTTACTAAAATCTCTGCTAATCTGTCTATCTCCTTCTCTCTATGAGGCAGAGAATCAGGAAGATAATCTGGATATAAGGCCTCCCTGTTTCCTTTAAAAAGCGAGAGCTTGCGCATATGCTTCTCAAATAAGTTCACTTGTCCCATGGTTCCACCCGAAGTAAAGGTAGGTATGATATGGAAGTTAAAAAAGATTTTTTTACCAGCAATTTTACCAAAATGTTTATATCCTTCTTAACACCCCTTCATTTCCTGTGGAATTCTCATTAATTAAATCCCTCAATGCATAGTATTGGGAAAGAGGCATTTCAAATATTATTTTCATTCTTTCATCTGCCTCAATTTTTATTATCTTTCCGTACTTCATTATGAAATTATACGCCTTACCATCCTTTTCCACTTCTGCATAGAATTTCTCCATCTTCATTTCATTCTTGATTCTCCTTATAATTTCATCAATTCCTATACCTCTTAGGGCAGATATTACAATAGGCTCTCCAATTTCCTTTGCAATTTTCATCTTCTCTTCAAGATCATTGCAAGAGTCAATTTTGTTTATCACAGGTATTATTTTTCCCTCAGTCTTACCCTCCAATATCTCCAAGCTTACCTGCATTTTTCTTTTAAAATCTTCAATGGATTCCTGACAATTGAGAAGTAAAAGTACAATATCCGCTTTGTAAATTTCCTCCAAAGTTGGTTCAAATGCCCTTATTAGCCAAGGAGGCATATTTTCAACAAATCCTACGGTATCGGTTATAAGAATTTTCTCCTTTCCTATCTTTGAAGTTCTTGTGCTTAATGTGGAGAACATTCTATTCTCTATGAGTACATCCCTCCCGCTCAGGGCTTTTAGCAAAGTGCTTTTTCCCGTATTCGTGTATCCTGCTATCCCAACAAGGATATATCCCTCCTCTTTTCTTCTCTTTCTCCTCTCTTCCCTCTGCACCTTCAATTTTTCCAACTCTCTTCTTATTTTTGCCATTCTCCTCCTTATTTGCTCGTAGTAATCTGCAATCTCGTATTCTCCTCCTCCCATAAATCCAGGATGCTCGCCTAAGCGCATTTGGTGGATAAGCTCTTTAATATGAGATGTTTCATATTTTAAATTGGCATATTCAACTTGCATCATTGCCTCCCTACTCTTTGCCCTATCTGCAAATATGTCAATAATTAATTTTATTCTATCATCAACCCTACTTTTCAACTCCTTCTCCAGCTTGTACCATTGGGAAGATTTTAGAATTGCGTCTATTATTACCTTCTCCACTTTGAAATCTTTGAGAATATTTTTAAGCTCTTCTATTTTGCCCTTTGAGATATAGTACTTGGGATTCACTTTGTTTTTAAAATAAACTTTTGCCACTATGTTGTATCCAAGTGATTTTACAAGCTCCTCAAATTCTTTGTTTCCATCAAAAACTACAATGACATCAGGCATTTTTCAAGCTCTCCCAAAAGATATATTGAGCCAGTTGCTATTATTTTCTTATCATTTTTCATAGCATACTTTAAGGCATCGCATGAATTTTTGATAGGTATAATCTCAGCAAAGTATTTTTTTGCGTGCTCTTCTATATCCTTCAATTCTGTCCTCCTTCTTTCATAGTCTATCTCGGTCACTATTATCTTATTGCTAACCTTTGAGATTTCTTCTAAAAAGCCATCAATGTTCTTATCTGAAAGTATGGAGAATAAGAATGTTGGCTCTTCTATGCCTACATCTTTAATCGTTCTAACTAAGGCCTTTGCAGCGGAAGGATTATGGGCGGAATCAAATATCAATAATGGCTCTCTTCTCTTAACTTGAAATCTATCTTTCCATCTTATCTTCTTTATTCCTTCTTCGATATCTGAATGAGAAATAGAGTAATTCTCCTGTAAGAGCTCAGCCATTCTTATTGCTATGAGCATGTTTGTAATTTGGTGTCTTCCAGGAAGAGGAGTTTCTATTTTATAAGAGGAAATTGGAGTATGAGCTTTGAATTTCAATCCATTTAAATCAATATAAACATCTTCAAACTCTGTTTCGTTCCAGATGTTGTGATACGGAGCGTTTCTTAATTCTGCAATTCTCTCTATTTCCTCTACGGCATCTTTTTTATCTTCTCCGACCACAATAGGCACATTTGGCTTGATTATTCCAGCCTTCTCCCTTGCGATGTCCCTTATGGTATTTCCAAGAATATGAGTGTGGTCCAAATCAATAGTTACTATACTTGTTATTTCGGGTATAACGATATTTGTTGCGTCCAATCTTCCCCCAAGACCAACTTCAAGAACTGCAAAATCAACATGCATAGATGAGAAATATTCAAATGCGAGCATTGTGGACACTTCAAAGAATGTAGGATTTCTATTCTCCTTGGCTAATTCTTCAATTGTTGGCTTTACCTCCCTCACAAATTTAGCTATGTAATCTTCGCTAATCTCTTCATCGTTAACAATTATCCTCTCAGAATATCTTACAAGATGGGGTGATGTGTATATTCCCACATTGTAATTTCTTCTTAAAATTGAGTATATGGCAGAGGCAACTGAACCCTTTCCATTTGTACCGGCAATATGCACGCTTTTAAACTTATTTTGAGGATTACCCCTAATCTCTGCGAATTCTCTCATAATACTCAAGTCAAGCTTCATTCCGAATCTTCTTAGGTTGTATATATATTCAATTTCTTCTCTCTCCATTGCGGGTGTAATTGAAGATGTATATTAAAACATTCCCAAATAAATTTATAGGGGAATTCTATTTTCCATTATGCGCTATAAAGGTCTACTTGTACCAGGCCTTTTCTGGGCTGCTATATCCTATAATATGGCAGTTGTAACCTTTACAACGGGCAATATTATAAGAGAATTGCATCTGGGGGATGCTCCTCAGGCAAAATTAATGGTTGGCTCACTTGTTTCTATAACCCTAATAGGTTGGTTTTTTGGATCATTTATTTTTGGCTATTTATCTGATAAGTTTGGAAGAAGAAGCATTATCGTAGCTGCTACTCCTGTACACATCATTGCTACAGCTCTTATGTTCTTTGCTACATCTTATTGGTTTTATTTTGGATTGCGTTTTATTGCGGGTATGGGATTTGGAATAGTACTTCCAATTCTTAGCACTTTGGTAAGTGAGTCTTCTGATGAGGAAATAAGGGGTAGAATGGTTGTGCTCCTTGATTCTTTCTGGACTTATGGATGGATATTTGCTTCTTTTATGTCTCTTCTTCTTCCTACCCTTGGAAAACATTGGAAAATATACTATCTTATTGCACTTTTTTGGCTATTTTTATTGGCCTTATGGAAGTACCTTCCAGAGTCTGTGAGAAAGAAGAGAAAGAAAGTTGGAGTATTTTATATCATAAAACAGCCGTACACCTATGCTCTGTGGATTATATGGTTTGCCATGGCATTTAGCTACTATGGGATATTTGTCTGGCTTCCAAAGATTTTCTCTGAGGATTATCCATTACTGCAGTCCACATGGTTTATCTTCCTTTCATATCTCTTTCAAATACCTGGATATTTCACCTCAGCATATTTAATTGAAAAAATTGGACGTAGGAAGGTACTATTCACATTTATGTTTCTTACCTCTCTTTCTTCTTACCTATTCATTACAAGGGCAACATTCTTAGGAGCTATCTTAATCTCATTCTTTGACCTTGGTGCTTGGGGTGCACTTTATGCATATACTCCTGAGTTATATCCTAAGAGAGTTCGTGGCTCTGGTGCAGGATTTGCAAATTCGTTTGGTAGGATAGGCGGAATTATAGGACCTATAGTTCCAGGATTCTTTAGTAGCTGGTTTGAACCATTTATAATATTTACAATTGCAATGCTCTTTGCTTCATTTCTAAGCTTTGTCTTGCCAGAAACTATGAAAAAGAATATAAAGGCGTAAAAACAATACCCTTTGGTTCGGTAGGGAGAGTCCTTGATATATGATAGGGCTTGACGAGCCGAACCTATATTTATGTTCCTTCCTGCCACTCTTCCAGGTACCTCTTCTGCTCATCGGTTAGTTCATCTATTTTTATTCCCATTGCTTGAAGCTTGAGCCAGGCAACCTCATTATCGATTTTTTCTGGAACTGCATAAACCCTCGGCTCTAACTTTTCATGATTTTTCGCAATGTACTCAGCGGTAAGAGCTTGTATTGCAAAGCTCATGTCCATTATCTCCACAGGATGTCCCTGCCCGGCCACAAGGTTTATGAGGCGTCCATCGCCCAACAGATAGAGTTTTTTGTTTCCCAAATCGTATTCTTCCACGAATTTTCTTATCTCTCTTTTTCCCTTTGCCAATTCCTCCAACGCCTTTTTTGAAATCTCGTTGTCGAAATGCCCCGCATTTGCGAATATACATCCATTCTTCGCCTCCATAATATGTTCTTTTCTAACGATATCCTTCATTCCCGTTGCAGTTATAACCAGCTCTGCCTCTTTTATTGCGTCAATCATTGGCATTACTCGAAATCCGTCCATGCGCGCTTCTATGGCCTTCACAGGATCGATCTCGGTGACGATTACATTTGCCCCCATTCCTCTAAGCCTCATTGCTATTCCCCGACCGCACCAACCATAGCCAGCAACCACCGCTATTTTTCCTGATATGCTGAGATTCGTGGCGCTCATTATGCCGTCGAGGGTGCTCTGCCCGGTGCCGTAGCGGTTGTCGAAGAGATGTTTCATCTTGGCATCGTTCACATCGAACATCGGAAATCTGAGAACTCCTTTTTTCTCCATGACCTTCAAGCGAAGCACTCCGGTGGTTGTCTCTTCGTTGCCTCCTAAAATTGGAATATGAGAATAAGAAGTGTGAAGCAGGGTTGTCAAATCTCCCCCGTCATCGATTATTATATCCGGCTCCATTTCGAGCACTTTGTGCAGATTCTCATAATACTCTTCTCTTGTTTCTCCCTTCTTCGCATACACCTCTAGACCTCTTTCCCGCAAAGCTTCAACAACGGAATCATCGGTGCTTAGGGGATTACAAGAAGCTAGCCGGACCTTCGCGCCTCCATCTCGTAGGGTCAAAGCTAAAATTCCGGTTTTCGCCTCAACATGTAGAGCCATGCCAATCTTGAGATCTTCAAAAAGTTTCTCTTTGAGGAATCTCTCCCTGATTTTCTGAATAACGCCCATATGAGCATAAGCCCAGTCGAGTTTGTTTTGCCCTTCCATGCGGGGGTATGTTACAGCGACTAGATATTTTTTGTTATGGCATTTTTAAATATGATTATGACATTAATTACTATGATGGTGTTTGTCGGCAGGGAGAAAGAGCTTTACACTTTGAATATGTATCTGAATGATGTTAAAAGGGGAGAGGGTAGAGTAGTGCTTTTGGAGGGCCCTGCCGGAATAGGGAAGAGTTATCTGGTGGAGAAATTTTTGGAAGAAATTAAAGACGTCCAAATTCTAAAAAGCAGGTGTGAGCAGTCTACCCAGTATTTGCCGTATAATGCTATCTCTCAAGCTCTTGAAAAT
>WAKY01000010.1 GCA_015523135.1 Candidatus Aciduliprofundum sp. | reverse complement strand
TTGTAAGTGCAGTTAATTCAGCAGGAGAGGGGCCAGCGAGTAAGAGCGTATCCACAAGGCCTGGAAGAATATCCGATCCTCCTTTGAATTTGAAGATAGTGGTTAAGGATGGGTATGCAAATTTAACTTGGGACACTCCAAAGAATACTGGGGGAGGAATAGAAGAATACAAGGTATATTGCAATGGAAAATTGATAGGAAAAGTATATTACAAGGAACATTACTTCCTTTACAAGCTTCCATCCTCTGGCAAGTATGTATTTTATGTCACTGCCATGAATTTCAAGGGAGAGAGTGAGCCGAGCAATGTGGTAGGAATTTTGTACTTAGAGAAAACATCCTTGCAGTATAAAGGAGAGATAGTTGTGTCCTCATCCCTTGTTATCTTAGCTTTAATCGCTGGATTCATTGCAAGAAAGTCCAAGAAATAATTTATAAGCCAGCAACCATTTACCTATGATGCTCAAAGTTGAGAATTTAAGGATCGTGCGCGAGGGTAAGGAGATTTTAAAAAATGTGAATTTTGAAATAGCTCCTCAAGAAATTCATCTAGTCCTCGGAATCAATGGTTCAGGAAAAACAACTTTGGCACAGGCAATAATGGGCATATATCCCTGTGAGGGCAAAATATTATTTGAAGGAGAGGATATTACGCATCTCTCAGTTTGGGAGCGTGCTAGGAAAGGTATAACTCTCGCATTTCAAGAGCCTGCAAGATTTGAAGGGCTATTGGTTAAAGATTATCTTATGGTAAGCGCGAAAAACAAGAGTATAAGCAAGTTAGAAGAAGTCATAAAGATGGTTGGTTTACCAAGAAATATTCTGTTTAAAGAGGTGGGTGATAATCTTAGTGGCGGCGAGAGAAAGAGGGTTGAACTTGCTTCCGTTCTCCTAATGGAGCCCAAGCTTGCCATATTAGATGAGCCAGACAGTGGAATAGATATGCTATCTTGCAAATTGATTTCAGAGGTTATAGAGAGAATGAAGAGTATGGGCACCTCCGTTATGCTCATAACTCATAGTGAGGATATGATTAATATTGCTGACCGAGCTACAATTTTATGCGCTGGTAAGGTAGTTGCCAGTGGAGAAAGGGATGAGATAAAGAGGTTATTCAAATACTCTCCCTGCCCTCTAAAGAGGTGATGAAATGAATGAGTTTATAAAAAATGAATATGAGAGATTGGTAAAATACTATGGAGCTGCAGGTGGGGATACTAAAGCTCTTCTCTCTAAAAATTACGCTTCAATGGTTATAAATGGAAATAAAGTATTGGCTAAGAATAGCACGAAGGGAATTATAATAGAAGCAGAGAAAATAGAAGATGGAGTCTATGCTCGCATAAGGATAAAAAAAGGGTATAAATCCAAGAATCCAGTGCATCTGTGCTTTGGTATGCTACCTATGGAAGGAAGACAGTACATTAGGACAGAAATATTTGCAGAGGAGGAAAGTGAGGTAAAATTCATAGCACACTGTATTTTTCCCAATGCGGTTAAAGTGGAGCATATAATGGATTCAAATGTAAAGGTGGGTAAGGGAGCTAAGGTGGAGTACGAAGAAGTTCATTTTCACGGTAAAGAGGGTGGAGTTAAAGTGATACCAAAAACTCGCGCTGTAGTTGGAGAATGGGGGATGTATAATAGCACCTTTGTTATAAAAAGTGGTCGTGCAGGTTTTGTTGACATAGATTATGAAGTTCGCCTTGGCGAGAATGCAAAAAGTATGCTATTGACAAAGATATATGCTAGGGGTGATGATTTAATCAAAGCAAATGAGAGCGTAATTCTCGAAGGTGCACACTCCTCTGGTGTGATAAAAACTAGAATGGCACTTAGAGATAAAGCCAAGAGTGAGGTGATTGGTAAAACAGTTGGTCTGGGCGCATATTCTAGGGGTCATGTGAATTGCACTGAGATAATTATGGATGATGCCGAAGCCATAGCCTCTCCGGTTGTGATGGCAAATAATCCAAAAGCCAAAGTTACCCATGAGGCAGCGATAGGAAGTGTGGATAAAAAGCAGCTTTTAACCCTTATGGCAAGAGGATTGACTGAAGAAGAGGCGATAGACATAATTGTTGGTGGCTTACTTAAATGAAACTTTTCTTGGGCAATATTTTACCTTGCAGTAGTTGCATACGATTTTCTGCTTATCCATTTCTGATGTGTGCAGGGTTATAGTATCCACGCCATCAAGTTTTCTTATTTCACCCATGGCATCCATATCTATTGGCTTTTCAAGCACGATGGTTAACCTGCTTTTATCTAATAGTTGTCTTTCACCTATTATCTGGCGTACTTCACAGGATGCATCGCTTAGTATTTTGAAAATTTTCTCAATTAAGCACCCGTATTTTGGCTTTTTAAATTCTATTTCAAGTACCTCCCATCCCATAATTGGTGCTACTTTTGAAAGGGATAATTTTGGCTCTAATCTCTCAAATATGTTTCTAAGCTCATATGTTTTCTCTATGTACTCTATAGTATGATACACTATTTTTCTATTCACACCTGCAACTTCTGCGATGGAGTTTACAGGTACATCAACATTTCCCACATATAATTTTGAATTGCGAACAGAAATTCCCAGGGAAACGAGAAGCTCAGCTACTTTTTTTCTTGCTGGGAAATTTTTAAAATACTCTTCAACGATAAGAAACATAAAAAGGAAAAGTAAAGGAATTTAATAAATTTTATTGATTTACTCTATTTGCTCCATTGTGATGCAGCTAACTGGGCAAGAATCCACAGCTTCCTGCACGCAGTCCTTGAGATCATCGCCAATCTCTGGTTTTATAACTTTACTCTTTCCATCGTCATCCATTTCAAAGACATCCGGGCATAGGCTAGCGCAAATGCCATCACCAATGCAAGTGTCTCTATCAACTGTAACTTTCCACTTTCCCATTTATATCACCAAAAAGGGGAAATGTGAGAGGATATAAAAATTTTCTCATTAACTCATCCTTTTGAGGGCAAGTCCTATCATAGCTACAATTGCACCAGATATAGAGATTATGTAGAAATAAGATTTCATTTCGTTTACTGAGTGAATGTCTCTCTCTGTTGTTGTCCAATATGCTATTTCATGCCCTCCAATATTCAAACTCGCTGTTTTTTGTATCTCCATATACACATCATCTCCAATATGCCATTCTCTCACATCTCCAGGGGCATACACTTTGAGTTTTCCATCTAGTATTATCTGAGTAACGTTGAATAGTTTGGTATAAGAGATGTCTGTGATAGTTCCATAAACAGTAATTTTGTCTCCATCACTGTAATTTGCTAGATTAATATTTCCAGCTGATTTGTATACACTGCTTGGAAATATGGCAAGGAGAACAAGTCCTAGAATCACAAGTACTAAACCTATGATTATGAGAGATTTATTCATATACTCAAAAATGTACTTCCAATATATCATTCTTCCCCTTAGCGAATTTTTTATAAGGGAAATCTCAATATACTATGGGGGCGCGTGGCCTAGCCAGGATATGGCGGCAGCCTCCTAAGCTGCAAGTCGCGGGTTCGAATCCCGCCGCGCCCGCTGATGAAATGCATTTTTATGGATTCGGATGGCATATGTCACGGAAGGTACAAAGGATTTAAGTGTATAGAGGAAAAATGTGAAGATTATGGAAAATACATGGTGCCAGAGGGAGTATGTGCATACTGGCGTGATGGATATTGCAAGAAGTTGCACATATTTACCTGTGATGGAAAAAATAAAGAGTGCCCATATTATAGGGAGTACATAGAAGAGGAGGAAAAATACCTTTTTGAATGATTATACTTTAATGCACTCCCCCGATTTTCCAGCTTTTATAGCTTTGTATATCACATCAGCCACTTTCTCTGGTGGATCTGCCGGTATATAGCCATGTATTCTTCTTAGCATGTCTGTATCAGTTGGTCCTGGAGCTACACAAATTACCCTTATTGCAGGATATAATTCTTGAGCAAGAGATTTTGTAAGAGCTATAACGGCAGCTTTGGAGGAGCAATATGGAGCAGCGTGTGCCATAGGTTCAATGCCTATGATTGAAGATATATTAACTATCACACCTTCCTGCATAGTATCTAGTGCTGCACGTATCATGTTGAATGTTCCAAACACATTTACCTGGAATATCCTTTCCCACTCGCTTGGAAGAGTTCTAATTAGTGGTTTTACATCATAGATGCCTGCATTATTTACCAAAACTTCTATATTTCCTAATTTTCTTCCCTCTTCCACTATTTTTTGAGCATCTTCATAAATGCTTACATCTCCCTTTACCATTATAGCCTTTCCACCCATGTTTTCAATTTTAGCTACAACTTTCATCGCTTTTTCCTTATTGTGAAGATAATTCACGATTACTGCATACTCTTTTGCAAGCTTTATCACCGTTGCTCTGCCAATTCCTCTGCTTGCACCAGTTACTATTGCAACTTTCATATTTGAAAATCTCATCCAAATATTTAATATTACTTGGAGAAAGATTGTGTTGAAGGCAAATTATGAAAAATAACCTAGATTTTGCAAAAATAGATGTGCTTTCATTAATACCTTTTTTGATGAATTATAGGTGAGTCTATTCAAAGCATCCTCATATCTAAGCCAAGCATAACCATCGTGCTCATAAGAGAGTTTTATTTCCTCTTTTTCTGTTATTCCCAGAAAATAAACAACCTTCTTTTCAATAAATACTCCTTGCTCTTTAAAGTGGTACTTAATGATTTCATTAAATCCAAACAATATCTCAATCTCCAACCCTGTTTCTTCAAAGATTTCTCTCTTTGCAGCATCAACATCCTTTTCATCTTTTTCTACATGTCCCTTTGGAAAATCCCAGTGTCCTGTAGGATAGTGGAGAAGCAGATATTTATTGATTTTAGGGTTGAATACAACAGCACCAGCTGATCTCTCTCGGCGCATAGTTTACAATTCATTTTAAAACTTATATTTTTCGCCCTTGGAAAGTAATAAGTAATAGGTAAACATTTAAGCATTATGGAAAAGGTAGATTCCATCAAAATTTATGTTCTAACAGAGGATTTTGCAGGTTATGCAAGCAGGTTCTGGGCTCAGCATGGTATATCTTTTTTCTTAGAACTTCACAGGGGAAATAGAGAGGATTTTATCTTATTTGATACTGGTACTCACTACATTCCAGTGCTCAATAATGCCCATCTTTTAAGATTGGATTTAAGTAAAGTGCAAAACGTGGTTCTATCACACAGTCATTATGACCACACAGGGGGTATAATTGGAGTTATGAAGGAAATAAAAGATGCAAAAATATATGCACATCCTGACATTTTTAAAGAATCATTTGCAATAGATGAAGAGCCCAGATATATAGGACCTCCAGAAAATATGAGAGAAGAGGTAGAAAAGTATGGTGGGAAATGGGTTCTTAGCAGGGAACCTGTGGAAATTTTTCCAGGAGTTTGGACTTTGGGAGAATTAAGGCAGGAGGATAGGGAAGAATTTGAAAGAATGAAGGATACCAAGGTATTTATGAAGAAAAATGGAAAACTTGTGCCAGATTATATGGAAGATGAGATAGGACTTTTAGTAAATCTGAAGGAGGGTGTTGTTGTCATTGGGGGATGCTCACATCCGGGAATAATTGGAATGACAAAGCGCGCTATTAAGATAAGTGGTGAAGATAAAGTACTAAGTGTTATTGGTGGTTTCCACTTGGTTAATGCCAGCGATGAGAGAATAGAGAAAACTGCGGAGAGCTTTTTGGAATTGGGAGTTAAAGATATTTACACAGGACATTGTACAGGATTGAGAGCTGAATGCCTATTTTACAAATATTTTGGTAAGAGATTTCACAAGCTCCATGCTGGTATGGTAATCTCTATTTAATGGCTTTCTCTAATGCACCAGAATCTAGATTGAAAGGCTTCAAATCTTTTCTCTCCTATTCCTTTTAATTTTTTAAGCTCCCTAATACTTTCGTAGGGTCTATTTTCCATTATTTTTATAGCCAGCTTTTTACCTATGCCGGGTGTTGCAAGTAGCTCCTCTATGGGGCATATATTAATCTCCATCTTCATCTTTTTCCATTTTTCATCGTTTTTGAATTCCATTTTCTCGTCCTTGAGAGCAAGGAGATGCGCATTATCAACATCATAACCCTCAGCACGGTGAGCAATTTCCCTAAGCTCATGAAAAAGTATGTATTTTTCGTATTTTTTGAAAGCATCGCTGAGCCATATCTCGTTGAGGGGTATTCCTAAACGTAGAGCTGCAGGTGGATATATCTCTTTACCTTCATACATAACCCTATAGCATGCAATATAATCCTTAATCTCATCGTGTGGAATATATCTAATTTTATAGCCCAACTTCCTGGATAGCTCTCTTGGTTCCATATTGCATATGAACAAAGCGTAATATATTTAATTATCGTTTGAGTTTTATGGAATACAGATTGGTGCCCGTGGGCAAGGTGCATAATAGAAAGAACAACACAGAGATTGAAATTTTCCCAGAATACCGAGATGCTATGTATGGTCTCAGAGAAGGGCAGATTATCTGGCTCATTCTCTGGTTTCACAGAAGCGATGATGAAGAGAAGAGAAAAATAATGAAGGTGCATTCCCACGGCGAACTAGGATATCCCCTTCGTGGTATTTTTACAACTCGCTCTCCTGTGAGGCCAAATCCTATTGCATTGTATCGAAGGCAAATATTGAAGATTGAAAATTCAAAGATATTCGTGAGATCCTTAGATGCGTATGAAGATACTCCTGTTATAGATATAAAGCCTTATTCTGCAACTTTGGATAATGAAGGTTAAGCGAAAGGTAAATTAATATGTTATTCATAATCCCAAAAGAGCGGGGGTTGTCGAGCTTGGCCAAAGGCGCTGGCTTGAGGGGCCAGTCCCGTAGGGGTTCCTGGGTTCAAATCCCAGCCCCCGCACTAAGCCCATTTCTTAGAAAGAAAGGTGCCACAGCCCTGCAAAGCATGGTGTGCTCGCATCTTCCGATGCTCGTTTACTTCCAAAGAAGAGAAAACTTTACCCAAAGAAATATGTGCTATCTATAGAATTTATATTGATTTTTGGAATCAAAATAGGCACAGAATTTTTAAATTTAACCTTTCATTATTTCCAAAAATTGATATAAGGTTTTTGTATTCCTCTACCCTATGATAGAATGGGTTTACGCAAATTTAACAGATATAATGGGTAAGATTCACACGATAGCTCTCAGAAAAGATTACGAATCTTTCTTCAAGAATGGGATTGGAATAGATGGCTCTTCTATCCCTGGATTTGCATCTGTGAATCGTTCTGATTTGGTAGCGAAACCAGATATGAAAACTTTTGTAAAGATTCCATGGAGAGAAAAGGAGTACTTGGTTCTTTTGAAGACATACTATGAGGACAATGCATTTGACAAGGATCCAAAGAATGTAGCTGAGAAGGCAGATTTGGCTTTGAAGGAAATGGGCTATGAAGCCGTACTTCGTCCAGAGTTAGAGTTCTTCGTACTGAATGAGGATGGGGAGAGCAACACCCATTATTTTGAGCCGCCCTACTCTGATATCACATTTGAATATAGAAAAAAGGTAAGCGAGGCAGTTCAAGATATGGGTATTCCAATTAGGTACCATCACCATGAGAATGCTTCTGGCCAAATTGAAATTGAGCTTTTATGGATTGATGGAGTCGAGCTTACTTGTGATTACACGATATACACAAAGCTCACATCAAAGTGGATTGCAAAAGAAATGAATATGGCTGTGACTTATATGCCAAAGTTAAGAAAGAATATGGCGGGTAATGGTATGCACATTCACATGTTTCTTAAAAGAAATGGAAAGAATATTTTCCAAGGAGAGGAAGAGATATCTCAGGAAGCCCAATATTTTATAGGAGGAATACTTGAACATATGCCATATATCACCGCTCTGACGAACCCAACTATAAACTCTTACAAACGTTTAAGTGGGGGGCTGGAAGCCCCAAGGTACTTGGCTTGGGGTTATAAAAATAGGAGTACTCTAATAAGGGTACCTGCAAGAATGAAGGATATAGAGGTGCGCAATTCAGACTCCGCAGCAAATCCATACCTTGCATTTTCCCTAATTGTTCTAGCAGGACTTGACGGTATAAAGAAGAAAGTTGCGCCTCCAGACCCCGTAGATTATGATCTTTACTCCCTACCAAAGAATGAACTCAAAGAATACCCATCTTTACCAGAATCGTTAGAGGATGCAATAGAACTTATGGAAAGTGATGATTTCGTGAAATACTCTTTAGGAAATGAACTCTATGATACATTTATAGAGATGAAAAAGAAAGAAATAGAGGAATTTTCACAGGCTATAACGGATTGGGAAATAAAAAAATACAAGGATATATAAATTACAGAACCTCATTTTCATCCACGGGCATCATGGTAAAGCCTGAGATGACCTTGGGATAGAAATCTGTAGTTTTCTGAGGCATTCTTTCTAAATGCTTTGCAACTTCCAACACTTTTTCTGGAGGGGTTGGATTGAGTAAAAACGCTACTTTTGCAACTCCTTTATCTACCTTTTCCATGGCATCCTCAACCCACCTTTCGTAGTAGATGTCTTCATCTATCTTAGGATCCTTCACATCGAGAATCTTAAAAATAACCTCTCTAAGAACAACTGCATCCAAGCTACGATATGCTTCACTCCACTCTTCGTTCATAAATTTTGAAACATCTTTACTTCTCACCAAGCCATAAGCTTTACCATCTTGGTAAACTACGAAGGCGTTGGTATTGCGATTATCCTTTAGAAAATCTTCTGCCTCGTTTATATCAATTTCCTCCACAGAAAAGCACTCTTTTATTCTTTCCCAATGCTTATCTTCAATTTTCACCTTAGTTAAAAGTCTGTGCGTAGGAAGCACAACTAAGCCAGGGTCATCTAAGCTAACCATGTAAGTCATTCTGTAGTTAAATGCGTTATTATCTTTCCAGTTTGAAACTTTTGTACGCATCTCATCTCGGAAATATACAGCGGTTTCATACCTATGATGTCCATCTGCAATTACAACTTGCTCATCTTTAAGCACATTCTGAATTGTTCTTATTTTTTCATAGTCATTAACCCTGTAAAGCCTAGTTATTGTGCCATAGTCATCCACTCCGTAGAAATCCGGAGCACTTTTTATAACCTCATTTATTATCTCTTTAACTCTTCCATCGTCCCTGTAAAGCACGAACCCAGCCTCAAGATTTGTCTTTGTGGCACGGAGCATTTTAAGGCGATCTTCCTTTGGTCCCTTATGAGTTTTCTCATGTGGAAGAACCACTTTCTCTTCAAATGGATGTAAGCGCATAGCAGCTATAAATCCACGTCTCGTGTATTTTTTCCCCCTAAGCTCAAATTCTTGAGTGTATACATAGATTGCAGGTTCTTTATCCCTAGTAATTATCTCTCTTTCTTTCCATTCTTTGAGTCTCTTTGCTGCCATATCGTATCTATTTTCCTCCTTCGGCAATATCAATTTTGCAAAGTTGTACTCATGCCTTTTGTAATATTCATCTAACATCTCAGCATCAATCTTATCGTAGGGCTGGGTTATTACTTTGCTGAGGTCTTTGCCAACCAGAGCATCGTTGTAATGTAGAGCCTGGAACGGTCTGATTTCTACCATACAATCACCATTTACGATTTCAAAACTTTCACAATCTTTTTAGCAACCTCTATGCCTGCACGTGTTTGCCCTTCCTCTGCCTGAGCACCAATATGTGGAGTAAGGACAATATTGTCTAGTTCAAACAATTTACTCTCCTTTAACGGCTCATTTTCGTACACGTCTAGAGCTGCTCCATACAATTTCCCAGATTTGAGAGCATCGTACAACGCATCTTCATCTACTATTCCACCACGGGCAGCATTGATTATTATGGCACCATCCTTCATCTTTGCAATTCTCTCCCTATCTATTAAATGCTTTGTCTCTGGAACAAGTGGCACATGCAAAGTAATCACATCTGCCTCTGAAATTAGAGCATCCAAATCACGGAATTCAATTTCCAATTCTTTTTCTGTGCTTTCATCCAAGTGATAAATATCGTAGTAAATTACATTCATTCCAAAAGCTTTTGCTCTCTTTGCCACTTCTCTTCCAATCCTGCCAATGCCTATTATGCCCATGGTTTTTCCGTACATTTCAATACCCTTGCATTTCTTTTTTGGCCAGGCACCGTTGCGCATCTCCCTATCTGCATAGGCAATTTTTCGCATAACGGCGAGGAGCAATCCAATGGTAAGTTCTGCTACGCTTATGCTCGTAGCGCCGGGAGTGTTAATGACTTTGATTCCCTTACTCTTGGCATACTCTACATCCACGTTATCTAATCCCACTCCAGCACGACCTATTACCTTTAAGTTCTTACCAGCATCTATAATTTCTTTGCGAACCTTTGTTGCACTTCGGATTATTATAGCATCCAAATCTGTAACATGATTTGGCAACTCTTCCTTTGGTAATTCACTCAAGTCCACTACTTCAAAATCCTCTTTTTTTAATATCTCAATACCTTCACTGGCAATGGGGTCGCATATTCCAACTTTCATCAGTATACCCCCTTTGCCTCAAGAATCTCATCAATGGTATCCAAAAGGCCCATAATATCCGCAGGCGTTAGCTGGCCCATGTGGGCAATTCTAAATGTTTTTTCCTTCAATTCCCCATAGCCATTAGATATGCGCAATCCACGCTTTACAAGCTCATCGCCGAGCTCTTTTATCGATATACCATATATGTTTGTAACTGTAGTGACCGTCACACTTTCGTATCCCTTCTCTGCAAATAATTCAAATCCTCTCTTTTTTACCCAATTATGTACAATTTTCTGCATTTTTAAATGTCTCTCATACCTTGCCTGCATACCTTCTTCAAGCATAATATCTAGCTGGACATCCATGGCGTATAGTAGAGGAACTGCAGGAGTAGTAGGATGCTGTTTGCTCTTCTCAAATCTTTGTAGCATGCGAACAAAATCAAAATAATAGCCTTTATTCTTAGTTTTTCTACTTTTCTCCATGGCCTCTTCGCTTACAATAGCCACGGCTAGGCCTGGAGGAAGAGCTAAAGCTTTTTGTGATGAGGCAATAACCACATCATATTTGTTAACATCAATCATATCTCCTCCAAGGGAGGAAACTGTATCTATGGCGATAAGTGTATCATTCTCATGCGCAATTTTTGCAATATCATCTGTAGGATTTCTAACACCTGTACTAGTCTCATTGTGTATCTGTGCTAGAAGTTCGTATTTTTTCTTACTCATAGCATCTGCTATCATCTCTGGCTTTACAGCCTTTCCCCAATCTGCCCATACCAAATCAGCATTTTTATCATTAGCTAAGCTCATCTCATACCATCTTTTACTAAATGCTCCGCAGGCACCGTGCAACACATCCTTCTCTGCCAGATTTCTTATTGTTCCTTCCATAACTGCAGAGCCGCTGGATGTGAAAACAAACACATAATGATCAGTGTTGAATAGCTTTTGTATCTTCTCAACAATTCCTCCATAAAGATCAGTCATCTCCTTTGTACGATGCCCTATAACTCTCTGTGCCATTGCTATACGTACTCTGTCATCTACCTCAGTTGGTCCGGGTATGAATAATTTAGGAGTATTTTCAATCATCTTATCACCAGCGGGGATATCGTGATTAGGGATATTAAATTTTCATATAAGGTTCGAATTCAGAACTAAAGAATGGAACAAAAATATATATCCGAAAGGCATGGGAGATTTGGTGATATTATGATTTGTGAATTATGTGGTAGGGATGTTCCACGATTACATAAAGTTGTGATAGAAGGAGTAATTATGAACGTATGTGATGATTGTGCAAAATTTGGCAAAGAGATAAAGGGAAATGAGATACCAAAGGATGTAAAATACTTGCCTCCAGAGGTTGTAAGGGAGAGGTTGGAGAGAAAACAGAGAAGGAAAAATAAGGATTATATGGATGAAGAGGAGGTGCTTGTAGAGTATTATCCTGAAGTTATAAGAAAGGCAAGGGAGAATAAGGGGCTAACACAAGAGCAACTTGCCAAAAAGATACTTGAAAAGAAAACTATTATTTCCAAGATAGAAAGGGGAGAAATGAGACCTGATGAAAAATTAATAAAAAAATTGGAGAAAGCGTTAGATATTAAGTTAAAGGAGAAAGTATCAGGAGTTTATCGTAAGGATACAAAGAGTAGTGGAGGATTAACATTGGGAGACTTGCTTAAGGATGCGTTGTAAATGGATATATGGACCGTTGTAATATGGATTATAATAATCGTATTAGGCACAATAGTTGTACAATATCTATTTAATCCCTATTTTAACAAACTAGGTATCCCAAAGGAAGAAGAGGAAATCATAGAGAAAAGTGAAGAGGATAAGAAGAAAGAGGAAGAATTCTATAGGGAAATATGGACTGCCAAAAAAAGAAAGAGATTATAGAGTTCTCGCTCGAATAAGCGCTCTTAAAGGCACACCGTTTATTTCGTCCCAAGGAGTTTTATTTACAAGAACAACACATAAAACTGGCTCTCCCCCAGCATTTCTTATATCATCTATTGCCTTTCTCAAAGTTTCTCCGGTGCTCATGACATCATCCACAATTACCACTTTCTTTCCCTCTATGTGGGCATAATTGCTTGAGAATGCACCCTCTTCCATCTTAGGATGAGGCCTATATATTATCAACTCTACATTCAACTCCTCTGCAATGAAAGTTGCAAATGGGATTCCATTTATCAAAATTCCAACAATAGAATCAATATCAAATTGCCTTTTTTCCATCTCCTCAAGAATTATATCGCTCATTATTTCTGCAATTTTAGATATTCTGTAGGGATATATTCCTATACTTCTCCATCCTATCTTTACATCTTTAGGTACCTCTCCTCCAATTCCCTTGGTGAGTAGCCATTCAACAGTATTTGTGGATAAATGCAGCTCTGTGGCTATCTCCTTCGTATCCAAACCTCTCTCCTTCAATTCTCTCGCTCTTTTAACAAGCTCTTCGATACTCTTCATTTAAATCACCTCAGCACTCATAGGGCTCATCATCTTATCAGCTGACCCTCTTTTCATCACAGTTTAGGAATTCTTTAGAAATATTTAATTCTTTGCAATGACATAAAATTTTTATCTTTGAGCTTCATATTGTTTTTAGATGAAAAAGATAATTGTATGGGTTATTGCATTTATATTGATCATTAACGGGTTATTTTTTGCAATGGGATTTAAAAATCAAAAAATCATATCTACTCAAACATCCTTCATTATAAAAGGCATTGATGTATCACACTGGCAGGGGAATGTGAACTGGACAAAGGTGAGGAATTCTGGAATAATCTTTGCATTTGTAAAGGCTACTCAGGGTACTTCCTATGTAGACCCGAATTTTGAAGAGAATATACAGAGCGCCAATTCCGCTGGGTTGTATGTAGGAGCCTATCATTTCGCTGAACCTGAGAATTATAACGCTAGAGATGAAGCAACACATTTCGTTAACACTATAAAACCATATCTGTGTAAGGGATATTTGAGACCTGTACTTGACTTGGAAGATGGCTCTTCTCTTGGGAAAGAGGAGCTTTCGAAGTGGGTAAATGAATTCATGATTGAAGTTTTCAACCTAACGGGAATAAAACCGATAATATATACAAACCCAAACTACGCTGAAAACTACCTGGATTCCTCGGTAGACCAGTGGAATCTCTGGATTGCCAATTACGGAGTTTCGTCTCCCTCCACAGGTATCTGGGATTCTTGGACTTTCTGGCAGTATACTGATAAAGGAAGTGTGTCTGGAGTGAGTGGAGATGTGGATATGGATTATTATAATGGAAACTTGGATTCTTTGGTTGATAATTTTGTGATAGGTCATACTCACACCTTACCCTACTATGACAGATTCGGAGCTTTGGGATATGTTGGCAGATGGTACAGTTCTCGCAATCCACATTACATGGATTTCTCAAATTTCAGTAAGGAGAGTACAAATTTCGTTTCCCAGGCACTGATAGCAGGCGGGATATCTCTTTGGGAGGGTTATGATGGGAACGGTGGTGGAGCCCTGAATTATAACGGTTCAATTGCGAATGCAGGGTATCTAAATGATAATCTTAGAGAGTATCAACATTCAAAGTTTTCATACAGCCTCGCCTCCAATTTTACAGTGCCAAACTGGATAGAAAATGGGGATGTGCTCATATTTGGAAATTCAAGTGGTGAGCATTATACATATGCTGCTATAATTACCTACAGGGATGGAAATTCCCTTTACATAGCAACCCATTCGCCTGATGAATGGAACATTTCTATATCCTCCTTTTTCCCATCTAGATATGACCTCGTTAATTTCTACCATATACCTGATGGAAGAAAGGGATTTGTGCAAGTGTTTAGAGTGACTGCCGATGCTCTCAACATTCGAAGTGGTCCGGGTACGAGTTACGGGATAATAGGGACTGTGCCAAAGAATCAAGAGTTCGTTGCCTACAATTACACCTCTGATTCCTCGGGGCGCATTTGGTGGCAGTTTTTCTATGATGACCGCGTGGGTTGGTGCGCATCTTGGTACACTGAGAGAGCGTATTCAGATGTATTCGCCATAAATGTATCCTCCTCCCTGCATGTTCGCTCTGGTGCCGGAACATCCGGTAGCATAATTGGCTCAGTTTACGATGGAATGCTCTTTGCTAAGAGAGGGCAGGAGTACAACAGTAATGAGGACATAACCTGGTACGAGATATACTGGGAGAATCAGAGTGGATGGATTGCAGGAAATTATGCAGATTATATACCGGAAATAAATATGCCATATGTTATATTGCTTATACTTTTATTCTCAATGCTTATTTTGAACAGAAAGTTTAATGGAAATTAAACATATTCACAAACTATGTCTCTCAAGGAATGGAATATAAATGGTATAAAGATTGAAATTTCAATATGTGATATAACCAAGGATGATAGCGAGGCAATAGTCAATGCTGCCAATTCAAGTTTGAAGCATGGTGGTGGAGTGGCATGGGCTATAGTAAGGAAAGGAGGACAAATAATTCAAAAGGAAAGTGATGAGTATGTGAAAAAGCATGGGCCTGTACCTACAGGCGAAGTTGCAGTTACCTCGGCTGGAAAATTGAAGGCAAAGTATGTTATTCATGCTGTTGGACCTATTTGGAGAGGAGGCAAGAATAACGAGGATTCATTACTTTTCAATGCCATTTATAATACTCTCACAAAAGCAAATGAGCTGGGAGTAGAAAGTGTAGCTATGCCAGCCATAAGCACGGGTATATACGGATTTCCCAAAGATAGGGCTGCGAAGATATTTGGTATAGCAATTTCAAAATTTATAAAAGATTTTAAAGATACAAAAATAAAAAAGATAAAAATATGCCATATAGATGAGAAAAATGCTAAGATTTTTGCAGAGAATATGGATATCTGAGGAAAAATTATATATCAACACTTCTTATGGAGTAATGAAATGAGCGAAAATACCACCTACGGAATTCGCAGACTAGTTCTTGATGTGATGAAACCTCATAAACCAAGTATAGTTGATGTTGCATTAAAGCTAAGCAGGGTTAGTGGTGTAAATGGAGTTAACTGTATTTTGGATGAGGTAGACCAAGAAACAGAAAGTTTAAAAGTTGTTATAGAGGGACCCAACATAGATTTTGATGAGATTAAAGAAACACTTGAGTCCCTTGGAGCTGTGATTCACTCTATAGATGTTGCAGTTGCAGGTAAGAAGATAGTTGAAGATGTAGAAACTCCCCAAGACAGATAATCAAATATTTCTTATTTTTTTAGCAATCTTCCTAATAACTTCATTTTTCGATTCATCTGTATTTATAATAATTCTTCCCTTCTCACTCCACCAGAATCTAGGGTATCTTTTCTCGGGTTCTATTTCAATATCATAACCCAATTCTTTAGCAGCTTTAGCAATAGTTTCAAGTTTAGGATCAAAAGCAAGATTTTTTGGAACTCTACGCCCCTGCTTTCTAGAATAATGGATGTTAAAATAGGCAGGATAGATAATTATGCTCATTCTAAGAGCACTCCATTTAGTACTCCATGTTGTCCAGGCCTTGAAGTAACCTTAACTTTACCCAAATCAGTATCAACTATGGCTCCCTTAGTTATAATATTTCTCTGGGCAAAGTGAGGATTGGCAGGATTTTCTACAACTCCTTTTATCTTAGCTTTTTGTGCCTTTCCAGTTTTTGGATTGTACACATTAATCTCATCGCTTCTTAGAAGTTTTACTTTGTAATTTCCTCCTCTAACCCTTATTATTTTCTTTCTAATGGGAGCGACATGAGTGAAAACAGGTTCTCTCCCAAGCTCATATTTTCTCTTCTTCCTCGGCAATCGAATTATGCCACCGCTAGGTTTTTTCAAGGATCTTCCTTGCCATATGGCCATTATATCACCTTAGCACGCATATATGTAATTCTTATTTAAACATTCTCATTAAAAGAGAAAGAGTAAGAGATAAAGTGCAAGAGAGATAAAAATTTGATTAGAGAAATTGTCATTTGGGGGAATATTGTAAAGCTCTACTAAAGTGCCAATTATTGCGCCTAGGAGTGCAGCTGGAACTACAAAATCCATATTGTAACCATAGGGAAGAATTAAAAATAAAACTCCAAATGCCGTTAAAAAGAATGCTATGCTCCCCTCCCAGCTCTTTCCATTTTTAAATCTATGTTTTCCAAAAGGTTTCCCTATGAGAGCTGCTACAGCATCTCCGAGGGTGGCAACAGTGATAGCACCTATAACAATATATTTGGGAAAAAGGATTATGACAATGAGAGAGGCAATGGCAAAATAAATATGCGCACCTATGCACAGCCTTTCCTCCTCCCTTTCTATTTCCCGCATGCTCTTCATCATCTTATCTAATCTTTGCTCCAAGAATTTATAAACATCAGGTGTTATATATGGACGCATTCTTTCAAGAAATTCTTTACTGCGAAAGAAGGATACCCTGAGCGGTTCTATTATGAAAAATGCAATCAAGATTATACTAATTATAGTTATAGACCATTCTCTTCCAACAAGTATATAGAGGACAGGTACAAGCAAACCTGCGAGATGAAGAGTTTTTCTCTTAATTTCTCCTTTTAATGACAGATTATCACCGCGCCATTATTATATTTCCATCTATTAAATCTTTTTGAAAATTTTTAATACATCTTGCAATTAGCCTTTCTATATGTTTAAAATAATATCCGAAGATAGCAGTGCAAGATTAGGCGTATTAAAAACTGCACATGGCGAGCTCAAAACTCCTTTCTTTATGCCCGTAGCCACAAAGGCAACTGTTAAAACTCTCACTCCAGAGGATTTGAAGAGATGTGATGTAAAAGTTTTAATTTCAAACTCTCTTCATCTAGTCTTAAGGCCAGGATTGGAAGTTTTAGAAAAGCATGGGGGTTTGCATAAATTTATGCGTTTTGATGGTGCAATTTTTACAGATAGCGGCGGATTTCAAATGATTAGAAAGGGATTTTTTGTAGGGGCAGATGAAAATGGAATAACATTTCGCTCTCCCTACGATGGAAAGAAATACCTATTTACGCCTGAGTTTAGCAAAGAAGTTCAGATGAGAATAGGAAGCGATGTGGCCATGATGTTAGATTACTGCGCAGAATACCCTACAAGCTATGAAGAAGCAAAAAAGAGTGTAGAGCTAACTACAAAATGGGCCG
>WAKY01000009.1 GCA_015523135.1 Candidatus Aciduliprofundum sp. | reverse complement strand
TGATACTCTTCGTACTCTTTTCTTTTCTTCTCTTCCTCTTGCATCTGCTGGAAGCGCTGCTCTTTCTGCATCTTTTCCATTTCCTTCTGCTGCTTCTTTGCTCCCTGCTCAAACCACTTTCTCACATTTGGTGTGAAGAGGTAGATCAGGATGATTATGCTTATTATTGTGCCTATTGGAACATTGAACAGGCCTATGATGGCAAATATGATTGCCCAAACCCAAGCTCCAGGCATTCCTTTCTTTAATCCTGCAGCAATTCCAAAGTATAAACCTGCAATGATTATTGAGCCTATCCAGCAGCAAGTTACATTTAGAAAATAGCTAGCCCATGGTATGTAGCCCTCTATTTCTTTGTAGTATACGCCTAGCCAGTACATATAGAATATCGGCTGTATCAGCCAGAATATTCCTCCTAGAATGAATAGGATTGAAACTACTGATAATCCTTTCGGTTGTTCTATTTCCTTTTCAGTCATTTTCCTCACTGGCTGCACTTATGGGGCTGAGTATATAAATACTTTTCTACACAAATTTACCCTATACTCCAAGAATATTCTATTTTCTTTATGACCCATCTTCCCCAGAAAAACGCGAATATTGAAGCGGTCCAGTTCGCTAGGACGATTCCTATCCAGATTCCGGGAAGTCCTAAGTTGAGGCAAATGCCTATGAAATACGCAAAGAGTATTTGGAGAACCAGTGTTCTTAAGATTGTTTGTGCGAGGGAGTAATTTCCCTTTCCTATTCCTCTAAACATGCTCGATGTGAGCATTCCCGATGCCACGCCGGGGAAGTATAGAACGATGTAACGCAAAAATTCAATTATACCCGGCGCGAGATGCGCAGAGCTTGATGAGTATGTGAAAAGGTACGTGAATTGCGGAGCGAACACGCCGATAATCACGCCGGTTATCAATCCCACCAAGGTTCCGATTTTGATGGCATAATAATACCCGGTTTTCAGATTTTCTATGTTTTTCGCTCCGTAGGCAGTGCCCGTGACTGCGGTCACCGCGGCGGCAAAGCCCATGAGTGGAACGATTGCAAGCATGACTATTCTCCACCCTCCCGAAAAAACGGCCATGCCGTAATCTCCACCGGCCATGATTACGATTGTGTTGAGCACAATCATGGTGAAGGACATGGAAATCTGCGATAGGGAAGAAGGCAACCCAACTTTGAAAATCTCTTTTATTATATCTTTTTTCATTTTGAAGTATCTCAGGCGCAGCTGTACGTACGTATCCTTCTTTACTATTAGCCAGTACATGATCACCGTGGCGGAGAGAATAATGGAAATCACCGTTGCTATAGCCGCACCAATCACGCCCATGTTGAGCGTGTAAATGAATAGTGGGTCCAGAATTATATTCAGTACCGAGCTGATAATCATAACGTACATTGCGCGCTTCGTGTCCCCTTCTCCTCTTAGAATAGCGTTTCCCAAGCTGGAAAGGAATAGGAAAGGTGAGCCTAAGATTATTATTTGGCCGTACTGGGTTGCGAGCATGGCTGTGTTTGCGCTGGCACCCATGGCGATGAAAATGTGATTTAGAAACGGAAAAATGGAGAAGCCAGCTATGGTGCCAATCAAAACACCTACGATTATTGTGTGGTCCCCTATGTTCCCGGCCCTTTTTCTATCCTTCGCGCCTATTGCACGGGAAATTGCGGAACTGCCACCGACACCGATTCCCATGGCAAGAGCTGAGAGAATCATCATGAAGGGCATGAATATACCCACCGCCGCGAGGGAGTCCTGCCCGAGCCCCGAGACCCATATTCCGTCCACGAAGTTGTAAAGGGTTTGCACCGCACCACCTATTATTATGGGTATTGCGAGCTTTAAAATTGCTTTTTTCGGGTTCCCAAGAAGCATCTTCACATTTCTATGTACTTTTTCATTCATTTTCTCCCATCCTGATTTTTTCAAGCTCTCTGTGCATTTTGCTTAGTATTTCTTTAACTTTCTTTTTCTCTTTATCTCCTATTTTATCCATATTTTCTACGATTTTTTTGATATCCTCTATTACTATTTTTCCTCCAATAGAATAGAATTCTCCAAGATTTTTAAGCATAGTCTTTGCTTTTTCTAGATTTTCCTTGTTCTTCTCTAAATATTCTATTCCTTTTGGAGTGATAGAATAAATCTTTTTGTCTCTCTCCCCCTCAGCACAGATCTTTATAAATCCATTTTTCTTCAAGGAGGACAGGGTGGGATATATGATCCCAGAACTGGGTTTTCCAACTCCATAAATTTCATCGATTTTCTCGGAGATTCCATAGCCGTGAAGCTCAGAATCCCCAAGTATATCCAGAATGATGAGTTTCAAACTCTCCCTTTTGAACTCTCTCATTATATCACCGGATATGTCTTAATACATATAGCAATATCCATTAACTATTTAATGTTTTCCAAACTCAAAAATGCTGCCTGTTTTAACTGGGATGTACTTATTTTCATAATTTTTCATTATGTAATTTTCTTCTCTTATTCCTGTGCAATGAGCTGGAGCAATATATTCTGCAATCTTTGCTAAATTATCAATTGTGGATTTGGAGGGAAGGTGAAATCCTCCAATAACCAGATATATTTTCTCTCCAGTTATCTCCTTTATTCTCTTTGTAAGAACATCTACGCCGGGATGACTACATCCAACAATTACAATAATTCCCAAAGAATTCACTTTAATGCCTATCGCCTGCTCTCCAATTGTGCCTATTGGACCAGAGGACCAAACATCTTTTTCTATTTCTTTTCCTTCTTTTATGGCAATTCCTTTAAATCCCAAATCTTTTATGAATGGAAGCACCTTTGATGGTACATAGATTTTTAAATTATTTGTAACTTTACTTACATATTCAAATCCTCCATAATGGTCTAGGTGATAATGGCTTAAAACTGCAAAGTCCAAACTTCCCAAGTTTATTCCCATTTTTTCTGAATTATATTGAATTATTCCGCCCCTTGTATCCGCATCAAATATAAAACTCCATTTTTCTGATTCTGCTATTACACTCCAACCCCAATCATTCTTTAATCCTGTACTCTTTTTATTATCATTTATCACGCTCAATTTTAAATTTTTGACCATAATTAAGTTACTGAAAACATTTTAATATTGTTTTCCATGGCTCTCTATGGCTGGGTTAATACTTGCTTTAGATGTGATGAACGCAGAAAGGGCTATGAAAATTGTAAATGAAGTTGAGGATTATATCTATGCTATAAAAATTGGATGGCCTCTCGTGATGGCAGCAGGCATGGATATTATTGATTCTCTTTCACAAATAAAGCCGGTAATTTGTGATTTTAAAGTTGCTGATATACCAAATACTACTAAACTCATAGTGGGAGAGGCAAGAGAGCATGGGGCGGCGGGTATAATTGTTCATGGATTTGTTGGTAGGGATTCTATCAAGGCGGCAGTGGACGAAGCGGGAAGGATGAAAGTTTATGTTGTGGCAGAGATGTCTCACCCTGGAGCACTTGATTTTATGCAGAAGCATACTGATGAGATAGTTTTAATGGCCAAGGATGTTGGAGCTGCTGGATTGATTGCTCCTGCTACAAGACCTGAGAGAATAGCGCATATTCGCTCTCTTGCAGGTGATATGGAAATACTGGCTCCTGGAGTGGGAGCACAGGGCGGTAGTGCAAAAGAGGCTATAGAAGCGGGTGCTACACACATCATAGTTGGAAGAAGAATATATGAGGCAAACGAGCTTGCAAAAGCAGCTAAGGAATTATATGATGAAATCAAATCTTAATTATACCAGCAATGATCAAAATGAAGAGTATTAAACCTAAGGCAATCAGAATAGTACTTGCTATTTGGGCATACAAAATGAAATGGTAAAGTTTTATTCGTTGTTCAACATCTTTTCCTTCAATCCATTTTTTAGGAAGAGGCCTGCGCATTTTCCTTCGCCGCTAATATTGCTTTAATCCTCTTCCTTCTAAAGAAATCTTCACGCTCACGCTCATCTAAAACAAGTTCAATATACTTTTCTGTGGCTTCAAACCTTGGAATAAAAATGTGTTCCAATGCGTTTACCCTTCTCTTTGTTTTCTCTATCTCAATTGCTAGATTTTCCAGAGCACCCTCTATTTCAGCAAGTTTTACTATATCTTTAAGAAGCTCTCTAAACTTAAAAGTTGCCTCATCTAATTTTGAAGATGTACTCAAAAATCCATAATCTAGTGTTTTCTCTATATCCTTTATTTCCATCTGTGGTGTGAGAACTCCCATAATATTTAATGTGGTTGCATTTACCTCCCCATAATTTTTAATTTGTCTTGCTACATCTGCAACAGAGGTATCACCCATAATCATCTCAGCTTCAATTAATGAATTAAAAGCATCCTTTAGCTTAGAATCTACCTTTTTTCTTAAATTCTCTCTCACATCAATAATCTGGAAGAATTGTGAAATTAAAGCATCCCTTTTCTCGCTCAATAATTTATGGCCGTTCTTTGCTAACTGCTTTTTCTTACGTATTTCCAGCAGTTGCATTCTAGTGGGCTTCACACCCTCAATTATCTCTGCCATTACGGGTGAATGATTTTATTTATAATTATTTTTTGCTATGATAGCACAATATATATTCTCTTGTTTTTCCTTCCCTTGCTCTCATATTTTTGCAGCTCTATTTTCCCTATTTCTGATAAATGCTTAACATGTGTGCCTCCATCCGCTTGGATATCAAATCCTTCTATCTCTACAACCCTTATTCTATCATATTTCTCGTACAATTTGGGGTTGACCCTCATAAGCTCGGGCCTGTTTTTGAACTCTTCCTTGCTTATGAAGTACCATCTCACCGGCAAATCTTTCTTTACAACTTTATTACTCTCTTCAATTATCTGCATTGCTAGCTCTTTGCTCATGTTCTCAAAAGATAGATCTAATCTCGCTCTGCCTTCATATAACTGATTTCCTGTAATAACAACTCCGAATTGTTGGTAGGCAACCCCGGAGACCACATGCACAGCGGTATGAGTTCTCATTATTTTGTATCTCCTCTCCCAATCAATAATCCCCTTTACTTCCTCTCCTCTTTCTGGCTTATCTCCTTCAATTAAGTGTAAAGAATCTTCTCTTCTCATTCCTGCTACGATGTATTCTTTTCCATTTGCAATTATCTTGCCAGTATCTGCGGGCTGCCCACCACCGCCAAGATAAAAGGCAGTTTTATCTAGATAAACACCCTCTTCGTTCACATCAATAACCTTCGCTTTGAACTCTTTTAGGTAGGGGTCTTCAAGATACAAAAGCTCTGTGTTCATAGAAAGAATATAGAAAAAAGATGTTTAAAATTTATGCTTTCAATTTTGCCATTACTTTTTCAAGTATTTCGTCTTTCTTTTTTGCAATTTCATTTAGTAGCTCTTCTACTTCCTTCGCAGTTTTTTCTTTGTAATCAGAATCGTTTAACCCTCCTAGGTTTATCATCACATTTAAATATGCGCTGTATGCAGCTGTGTATCCGCTTAAAGCTGCTACTCCTGCGTCACTTATGGCATTGACATTTCCCTTATCGGCAAGCTCATCTGCAAGCTCCATTATGTCTTTGCTGAGTTTCAGAGTTTGCATGGGTACTTCAATTGCATTTTTTGTTGCCTCTTGAATTTTTTCTTCTCTTATTCTCTTCTCCTCTTCCGTTTTCTTGGGTAATTTCAAAGCAACCATAAACTCGTTAAATGCTTTTGTATCCTCGTCCACCAACTTCAAAAATTTATATTTTAGAATCTGTGCCTCATTGCCAATTCTGAGCATATCGCCCCAAACATCCTTGTATTTCTTCTTTCCATAAGTTAAATTTGCTACCATTGATGCTAAGGATGCTCCTAAAGCACCGTTTATTGCAGCTACGCTTCCACCCCCTGGTGCAGGCGAATCCCTAGATAATTCATCCATGAAATCTTTTATCTCCATATCCACAAGCCCTTTCTTGCCTTCCAGTTTTTCAATTTTATACTCAATTATTTTCTCACTTGGGTCAAATGGCGCCACATCGTTCAATCCTAATGAGAGAATTGCTTCCTGCACTATATCCTTCTCTGGAACTGCATCGCTCTTTTCCATCTTGCGTAGAAAATGACGTCCAACATCTAGCATGGCTTCTAGTGGGACTAAGCCCACAATCTCGCTGCCAGTGACTCTCAATCCGAGCTCTCTGGCTTCATCTTCGCAGGTTTCGAATACTTTCCATAGTGGAGTTTTGTGAAAATTTGTTAGATTTATTGAAATTTGAGCTCTCTCATATTCATCAATGTACCATCCTATCGCTTTTACATACTTTAATTTCCCAGGAACTTGAACTTTCGAACCATTTTCTTTCTTTTTATATCCTTTTTCTCTTATGACTTTTGCAATTTTATTTGCTAGCTCTTTATCCTTCGTATTTAAATTCACATTGTATGCAATTAAGAAATCTCTTGCACCTATAACTGTAGCCCCAGTTTTTGCAATGTTTTCATTCCACTCCGCCGGTCCAAAATCTGGCTTCCATTTTTCATCTTTTAATTTTTCTGGCAAACCTTCATACTCTCCAGCTCGTATATCCGCTAAATTGCGGCGATAATCTTCCTTGGCTGCATACTCATAAAGATACACCGGTATGCCAAGCTCTTCGCCTACCCTTTTTCCAACCTCTTCTGCAATTCTAACACAATCTTCCATTGTAACCCCCTTTACGGGCACAAATGGACATACATCTGTGGCACCCATCCTTGGGTGCTCTCCATGGTGGTACCTCATATCAATTAATTCTGCAGCTTTTTTTATTCCTCTAAATGCTGCCTCTTTAACTGCCTCAGGAGTGCCCACAAAAGTTACAACGGTTCTATTTGTTGCCTTGCCCGGGTCTACATCAAGAACATAAACATTTTCCACCTCTTTTATGGCATTAACGATCTCTTCGATGACCTTCATATCTCTTCCTTCGCTGAAGTTTGGAACGCATTCTACAATCTTATCCATAGTATCACCATGGGATGATAGAGAGCAAGTATTATAGGATTTTGGGAAATATAAAATATTATGCTGCTATCCTTTTTTTGTGATAATCTTAGTAGGCGTTGCCCATGTGATAGATTTGAAAATATACATAGAGAGGCTCATAATGGAGGAAAATCCAGATATAGTGGCTGTGGAATTAGATTACGGTAGATATGTTGCTCTAACTACTAAGCAGCAAGGAGAGATGCCCTATTTTTATCGCAAAATGGCTGAGATGCAGAAAAATCTTGCAGATATGCTTGGAGGTGAGGTAGGATCTGAGATGGTTACTGCGGTTAGAACTGCACAAATTATGAATAAGCAAGTGGCTTTTATAGATATGGATTCTCAGCAAATTATTAAGAGTATAAAGAAGAATATGAGCTTGGTGGAAAAGATAAAAATGTATGGCTCCTTAGTATTTGCACCGTTGGTTGGTAAGAAGATTGGTAAAAAGGAAGTGGAAAATATAATTGATCAGGAAGAGAAGTACATAAAAGAGATAAAGAAAAAATACCCGGGATTATCCAAGGCACTTTTTGATGATAGGGAAGAATTTATGGCAAATAACCTGAAGAATTTAGATAGAGAAGATTTGAAGATTTTGGCCTTTGTTGGTGATGGACATCTTGATGGCTTAAGAAAAAAATTACCACAGGCGAAAATAATAAGATTGAAAGAAATGCTAGGAGATAGTAGAAGTTTCTCATATAAGATTTACGCCTAGCGACACGTCTTGTCCCAGTCCACATTTTCTCCCTTTTCTTTCTTTACCTTCTCGGGGTCAATTTTTCCAAACGTTTTGCCAACATGGCTCCCCGGCTCACTTATATACCCTCTTTTCTTCGCTTGTCTTTCTATGAGATCAATGAAGATATGGTAGAATGGCATCATCAGTATTCCGTACCATTTCTCCTCAAAGTAGTTCTTTAAAATTCTCTTTCCTTGCCTTATTCCATGTGTGAGACATCTTTTGAGCAATTCCATATGTATATCGCTTAGCTCATAAGCCTGGAACCAGTCTTTATCCTTTAGCAATCCCATGGGTACAAAGAACATGGGCATTATAATGGCTTTGAAATCCCAGAGATCATCCACCAGTTCGAGAGTTTTGATTATATCGTCCTCAGTTTCTTCTGGGAGCCCGGCGATTAGGGTCATGGCGGGTTGCATGCCAACATCCTGCATTATTCCTGCTCCTTCGAGAACCACCTCTGGCCATTTTTCCGTCTCAAAAGGCTTGGCTTTCTGAGGCATTATGATCTTCGCTAATCTCGGCGAGCCTGTTTCCACACCAATCTCTGCGCCCCACCATGACTGGTGCTCATCGATTATGATTTCCGCCAATTTATCCATGAGCTTTGAGTCCTGCTGCCCCTTAACTATAGCTGCTAGGCTCGCATGGGCCCATACCACCTTCTTGTAATGCTTCTTGAAGAGCTTGTGCAATTTTATCAATTTTTCTTCATTCGGTATTATATAAGATGGCGGCTTAGCCCCGTAGAGAAGGACATCTTCGCTGTGTATTATCCCATTCTTAACACCATGGCGCACATTCACTAAAATCTCTTTCTCTATCTTTTCAAATGGCATGTATCTCAAGGGTCTCAAGGTGACGGAGCAGAACTTGCAGCCGCGGGGACAGCCGCGCATAACTTCCACTAAACCATTTACGCTGGGGAGTTTTATTTCAGAAATCTCATCTATTTTAGGAGATTGGGAGGGTTTCAAATCTACAAATTTTGGAAGTTCCTCCCCCTTCAGAGCCTTGCGCACCAATTCTCCAACAATAAGTTCTCCCTCCCCGTCCACAACGGTATCTACACCCCACTCTTTCATCTTATTCTCTCTATACTTCCAATGCCATGCTGCGGGGCCGCCAGCGATTATTTTAACTCCATTTTTTTTCATCTTTCTAACAGGCTCAGAGTTCATAAGACGTGCGAAAGATCTTGCATTGACGGTTTCCGTTTTGAAAATGGATGCAAATGTGCTCGATGGCGGTCCAAATCCAAAATAATCGTGGTGAGATAGAAGAAGAACCTTAGCATCATCCACATGCTTGTGGAGATGATCAGGGTCTATGATTGCCGCGTCAAAACCTTCATCAATCAGCTTTGCCTCGACTTTCCTCAATCCATAAGGTGCCTCTAAGGGTCTTCCATCCTTATCTACCACTTTCATCTTGGGAGCAAAGAGCCATAGCCATGCCTTTTCAGGAAGAATTAAGGGCGGCCCTGTGGTTCCGAACCCCAAGAATTCTTTATGGTGATGGTTAGACATCATCGTTCTATCCGTGGTGAGCACTACTTCTACCATTAAATCACCTTGTCGGGCTAAATTGTAGAAAAGATATAAATATTTTGGAAAAATTCTATAAAAAATGCTACCTGTGAAAATAGAAGTAATTGCCATGGGGAAATTATCGAGAGAGTATTCTCAAATTGTTGATGAGTATGAAAAGAGAATTTCCAAATTAGCCCATGCAAGATTTGTTTACACCTCAAAAATACCAGAAGATGCAATTTTGCTGGATCCTAGGGGTACAGAGATGAGCAGCGATGAGTTCTTTGAGTTCATAAAGAAGAAATCATCTATAGGAGAAAAAATAATTTTTGTTATAGGTCCTCCAGAAGGATTTGTAGAATTGCAAGGATATAAGAAAATCTCTCTTTCAAAGATGACATTTCAACACGATCTTGCAAGATTAATCCTTCTTGAGCAAATTTACAGGGCATTGCTAAGGATGAAAGGCACAAATTACGAAAAATAAAGAAAATTCCAAGTTTCTCCTTTGAGAAATCTTTATATAGAAGAAATATTTTACAGCAAATCGGAGGTGAGAACCATGATGGCAGGTCAGCCGATACTCATATTAAAAGAGGGTACAAAGAGGGAAACAGGCAAAGAGGCAATGAAGAATAATATTGCTGCTGCTAGGGCAATTGCAGATGCAGTGCGCAGCACCCTAGGTCCAAGAGGTATGGACAAGATGCTTGTGGATAGTTTGGGTGATGTTGTTATTACGAATGATGGTGTTACTATCCTTAAGGAAATTGATGTAGAGCATCCTGCTGCTAAGATGATGGTAGAGGTTGCAAAGACACAGGATACCGAGGTTGGGGATGGTACAACTACAGCTGTTGTTCTTGCAGGGGAGCTTTTGAAGAATGCAGAGGCACTTCTTGAGCAAAATGTGCATCCTACTGTGATTGCAGCTGGCTATAGGCATGCAGCCGAGAAAGCAAAGGAAATTTTGGAGGAGATTGCAAAGCCAATAAGCATAGATGATGAGGAAACATTGAAGGAGATTGCAGCCACTGCCCTAAGCAGCAAGAGTGCAAGTATGGCTAAAGATCTCCTAAGCGATATAGCAGTTAAAGCTGTTAAGAAAGTTGCAGAGAATATAGATGGAAGAATGGTCGTTGATATGGATTCAATTCAGATTGTTAAGAAGCAGGGTGGAGCAATAGATGATACCCAGCTTATAGATGGTATGATCATAGACAAGGAGAAGGTACACCCTGGTATGCCTTCTAGAGTTAAGGATGCTAAGATTGCCTTAATAAATATGGCTCTTGAAGTAAAGAAGCCTGAGATTGATGCAAATATTCAAATTAAAGATCCTGCAATGGTTCGTGCATTCTTGGATGAGGAGGAGAAGATACTAAAAGGCATGGTTGAAAAGATAAAGGCAAGTGGCGCAAATGTTGTGCTCTGCCAGAAAGGTATAGATGATATGGCTCAACACTTCCTCGCCAAAGAGGGCATATATGCAGTTCGCCGCGTGAAGAAGAGTGATATGGAGAAGCTCAGCAAGGCTACGGGTGGGAAGATAATAACCAACTTAGATGATCTAACTTCCGAGGACCTAGGCCATGCAGAGCTTGTTGAGCAGCGCAAGATTGGCGAGGATAATATGACCTTTGTGATAGGATGTGAGAATCCAAAGGCTGTAAGCATACTCGTACGTGGAGGTACAGAGCATGTTGTGGACGAAATTGAGCGCAGCATAAAGGATGCTCTCCATGTTGTTGCTAAAGCGGTTGAAGATGGTAAGATAGTTACTGGCGGCGGCTCAAGCGCAGTGGAAATAGCTTTAAGACTCAGAGATTATGCAGCTAGTGTTGGAGGAAGAGAACAGCTTGCAATTGAAGCATTTGCTGATGCTCTTGAGATCATACCTCGCACTCTTGCAGAGAACGCAGGTCATGATCCAATAGACATTCTTATAGAGCTCCGCAAGGCTCACAAGGATGGAAATCTGTATGCTGGTGTAAATGTCTATGAAGGCAAGATATCTGATATGATGGAGCTCGGTGTAATAGAGCCTATACGCGTTGGAAAACAGGCAATTGATAGTGCAACTGATGCAGCAATAATGATTCTACGCATAGATGATGTCATTGCAGCTAAGGGGGAATCAAAGAAAGGCGGTGAAAATAACCCAGAAAATGAGGAAGAGTAATTAGGAAAATATAATTCTCTCTGCTACTTTTTTCACTCTTTCTACATATTCTTTGGGAGAAACAACCATAATTGCCCAGTCCTGAACTTTTCTGGTTTGCAATGCCCTTGCCAATGGTGAGAACTTGGATAAAGGATAAACATGGTCTCCTTCCACAACCTTTACATTTGTCTTTGTGAGTCTTGGTTCTGAGAGAATAACATTTCTGCTAGGTATATCAATGAGTACATATTTTTCATCTACACCTGCGCTCTCGGCTATTTCCTTCTCAACCTTTCTCCTTGTTTTCAGTTCACATAGATTTAAAAGGATATCTTTGTAATCTTCCCCATATACCTCTTCTAGCTCTTCAAAAGTTCTAACCATAACTTTCTTAAACAATTTTCTGTACTTTATGCGCAGTGCAATCTCTCTAGGATACCCACCCTGAGAGAGAAGAAGGGAAATGAGCTCCGAATCGTTATAGCGATAAATTTCAATCCAGTTGTCCATCTCAATTTCCTCAACTGCTCGGGAGAGCATTAGCTCTCCAATTCTATTCGTCTTATGGAAATAAACTGCCGAATACATTAAGGCGCGGGCAACGAGCATACCTTCAAGTGCAGGAACACCCTTCTTATCAATCATCAACTCCCCGTTCTTTATCTTTAATGTGTGCAATATGCGAGGAAAATCTATTGCACCATGAGCTACACCTGTATAATGAGCGTCCCTGAGCAAGTAATCAATCTGATCTGCATCCAAGCTTCCACTGATCATATTTACAAGGTAATTTTTCTCTCCTCCGAAGAAACTTGCATTTCCATTAAAGCTATCTAAATTTATTTCCTCAGTTTGTCCCAAAATCATCTTCCCAATTTGCTTAGTATCAAGCCCATAATCTCCTAGAATCTCATGAATTCTCTCCCTATCCTCAATATCTAAACCTTCCAATAGGTCAATTTTTCCCTCTATGATTTTTGTTGTTATCTCCATATGGTCAAGCTTTGTCTTCTCATAAAGCAAATATTCAAGAGTGTGGGAAAACGGGGAATGCCCGAGATCGTGGAGCATTCCAGCCGCTCTGAGAAGGGCAATTTCCTCTTTTGGAAGTCCAAGAACCTCGCCCATTCTTCCAGCAACGTATCCAACTCCTATTGAATGCTCCAAGCGAGTATGATTTGCACCCGGGAAAACCAAATAGCCGAGGCCAAGCTGCTTTATCCCGCTGAGACGCTGCATCTCTGGAGTTTCTAAAAGTCGCAGCGTAACACCTTCAAATTTTATACTTCCATGAATTGCATCGTGGATTATTTTGAAATCGTCCATGCGAGGAAAATTGCGTATTATTTAATAAATCTTCCCCATAAAATTAATTATCCGCCTTTGCTTTTACCCAATATGGATCCGTATTTGTGGATAGAAAATTTAGAGGATGAAAGAGTTCTAAAGCTCGTTAACGAAGAAAACAAAAAGTTTAGAGCTCATGTGGGTAAGCTTGCGGATGAATTGGTTGATGAAGTTCGCCATTACTATTATCTTCCCATAATTTGGGAAGCAAAGATAACGAAGAAGGGGATTATTGCTGCAATAAACGAGAATGGAAGGCAGATAATAAAAAATCTGAATTCTGGAGAGATTTTAGTGAATTCAAAGGAGCTTGAAAAAGAGCTGGGGGATGAGATTCTCCTTCAAGGATTCTTTGTGGATGAGAATTTCAAATTCTTTGCTTATAATTTCTCCATTGGTGGCTCCGATGAGGGCATAACTAGAATTGTGAATTTAGAGAGTGGAAAAATTGAAGAGATAAAGCCATCAATCAACAATATAATTTTCCTCAAAGATGGTTATTACTTCTCTCGCTTTTATAGGAAAGAAGAGAGCCCTGATGGAATGAAGCCCCCAATACAGCGTGTTTTCTGGAAAGATAAGAATGGAGAGAAGATGGTTTTTGGAGAGGGTTTAGATTCCAATCATTTTATGTACCTCAAGAGGAGCAAAGATGGAAAATATGCAATCCTAACTAAAACTTTTGGATGGAACAGCAGTGAAATATACACAGGGCCCATAGAAAATCCCAAAGATTGGGAAAAAGTATACGAATCTGATGTGCCAGCAGATCCCATTGATATGATAGATGACAATTTATACATTCTAACCAGAGAGGGTTCGGGATATGGAAAAATTGTTACAATTAAGGATGGTAAAGAAATTGTGCCAGAGAGAAAATATCCCCTTGAATGGGCTGAGATTGTAAATAGAAAAATTTTAGCAGGTTACCTTGTAGATGCATCCTTCAAGTTAAAATTGTTCTCTTTGGATGGGCAAGAGATTGAGGATATAAATTTTGAGCCCGTGGGTAAGGTTATTCCCTTTGACAACAAAGATTATTTGCTTTTGAAATACGAAAGCTTTACCATTCCTTCCCGTCTTTACGAATTCAAGGATTCTTTAAGGATAATTCAAGAGACAAAAATTGAGGGAGAATATGAGATAAAAGAGGATTTTGCCGAGTCCAAGGATGGCACGAAAATACATTATTTCTTAGTGGAAGGAAAGAGAAAAAACAATGTAGCTTGGGTGTTTGGCTACGGAGGTTTTAATATTTCTCTCTCTCCAAGATTCTTTCCCCATGTGCTTCCATTCTTGAAAAGGGGAGGTTCATTCGTTGTTGCAAATTTGCGGGGAGGAAGTGAATACGGAGAAGAATGGCATCGTGCAGGGATGAGGGATAAAAAGCAAAATGTTTTTGATGATTTTGCTGCAGTTCTTGAAAAATTGAAAAGGGAGTATAGGGTAATTGCTTGGGGTCGTAGCAATGGGGGCTTGTTAGTAGCAGCCACGCTTGTTCAAAGGCCAGATGTAATGGATGCAGCCATAATTGGATATCCAGTTATTGATATGCTTAGGTTCCACAAAATGTACATAGGCAAGGTGTGGATACCAGAGTACGGAAATCCAGATAATCCAGAGGATAAAAAATTTTTAGAAAAATACTCGCCATATCACAATGTGAAGAAGAAAAATTACCCGCCAATTATGATTTACACGGGCCTGCACGATGATAGGGTTCATCCAGCCCATGCTCTAAAATTCTTTATGAAATTAAAGGATGTGGGTGCAAATGTATATTTGAGGGTAGAGACAAAGAGCGGCCATATGGGCGCCTCGCCTGAAACGAGGATTAGAGAGCTCGCCGACATTCTTGCCTTCGTATTAAAGCAGGGGGGATTTAGCTGATACTTGTTGAGAATTTAGTGAAGAAATACTTTGAGAAAATAGTATTGGATGGTATAAGCTTTAAAGTTGAAAATGGGGAGATATATGGGTTCTTAGGCCCTAATGGAAGCGGGAAGAGCACCACATTGAAGATTCTCGCAGGAGTTTTAAAGCCCACATCGGGCAGGGTGGAAGTAGAGGGCATTTATGTAGTTTCAAATCCTGTGGAGGTTAAGAAAATAATTGGATATGTTCCAGAGACACCTACTCTATACGAGAGTTTGACCCCTGCAGAATTATTCTCCTTTATAGGTGGAATTCGGGGCATTGATGAGAAAATTCTAAAAGAAAGGGTAAATAGGTTTGTGGAGGCCTTTGAAATAGGAAAGTACATGAATCAATTCATAGGCACATTGAGCTTTGGAACAAAGCAAAAGATATCGCTTATAGCCTCATTCTTGCATGACCCAAGGGTAATAATAATGGATGAGTCAATGAATGGGTTAGATCCGAAAAGTGCCAGAATTTTGAGAGAATTGCTAATTAGGTTTAGAGATGAGGGAAAGAGCATAATCTTCTCCACACATGTTTTGCCATTGGCAGAGATGATATGCGATAGAATAGGGTTGATTTATGAGGGAAAATTGATTGCGGAGGGAACTATGGATGAGCTTAGAGAGAAGGCACAGGAGGAGAACTTAGAGGATATATTTTTGAAATTGACAAAGAGTAAGGATGATATGGCAAATATAATTCAGGCATTGCAAGAAGTGTTATAGGTGAGATGATGAATATAGTGCAATACATATACAGAGAGGTGCATTATCGCATTGTCCAGAAAAATCCAATGCTAAAAAACAATCCTGCAAGGTACAACCATGCATTGAAAATTGCCCTAAGTATGAAAAAGGCCCTTAGTTATCAATTTTTAAGTTATCTGCTCTTTGGATTCTTCAGCGGAATGGGCGTATTTGTAATTTCCAGCTTGGATGTAATCTCAACCTATGTTGTTTTCCTTTCCATTATTCCATTCATATTTGCAGTTTTTATCACCTCTGTCCAAGGTTCCAATGTTGTTTATATGGGGGTATTTGAACCTTTAAAATCTCTACCCCTAAAGCTCGGTTCAAAGTATCTAAGCTTTTATCTTCTTTTAGAAATTCTTCCCTCTTTGGGCATTGTGCTGCCTACTTCAATTGTTATAGCCATAAAATATCCCCTACCAGGAATCATTTCATTTTTCTGGTTCTTAGCGGGCATATTTTTGGGTCACATAATTGGGCTATTAATTCTTGTTCTATTTGGATTGAAGATAAGGCAGAGAGCTGGAAAAAGTGAGTTATTGGTGAATATAGTTCGTGCAATTTTATTTTTTCTCTTCTTTGGCATATTTTACGCCTTCGTTTATATGCAAAATTACATAATGGAGCATTCTGGTGAGTGGGCAGGATTGATAGGAAGATATTCTATAATTTTTCCTTTCTCCTCAGGCACAATTTTCCATCCTTTATTTTCAACAATTCTTCTAATCCTATATCTAGCTTTACTTGCACCTATATACTACCTTATGATTCATAGGATATGGGAAGGAATTATGGAACCGAGGGTAGTATTTGGCGAGAAAGAAATAAAGGGCTACAAAATAAAGAGCAAACCAACTATTTTCACGCTCATTGGAAAGGATATGAAGATATTGATAAGAAGAACTGCACTTCTTGCGGGATTTCTTATCACTCTTTATATTGTCTTTCCACAAATATTCATGGTTTTAAGCACAGGTAACTTCCCAATCCTAAATGCAGTGATTATTCTCATAATGATAGGTGCGTTCTCTGCAGGAGGCATAGATGCAATATTGAAGATTGATATAAATGCAATTGAGTTTCTTCGCACTCTCCCTTTAAGAAAGAGGGATTTTGTTATAGGAAAGATAATCTCTATGAGCGTTGTACCTTGGGGTATCGGCATGGCAATTCTCATTATTGCTCTCTATTACAATGGCTTATATGCTTTAATCCTCATTCCTCATGTTTTTCTCCTTCCTTTTATTGCATCCTCTGTAGTCATGCTCTACTATTTCCATTACAAGGAGGAGGATATAGGCATACCTGATTTGAAGAAAACGGATCTGGTAGTTCTATTTTTAATTCTTATGCTCATAATGGGCATAATTTCCATACCTCTAATTTTCCATCTTGTATGGGTAAGTGAGGTTGTAGCATTTGCAATATTCTTGCTCCTCTTAATTTTTCTGCGTAGATAAACGAAGATTATAAATACAAAACGCACATTCCGCTTTTAAGGGGAGATGTCCCTCAGGGGAATCCCCAGGAGGAATAAAGAATGTATAAACTTCCGAAGAAAAGAGCCGTTAATATGTATGGATATGTGAAAAATGCTTGGAAAGAGCATAAGAGAACATATGTGCGGGATATACAATGGGAGAGAATGATTCAGTGGAGGCATGAGGGTGCAATTGTAAGAGTTGAGAGGCCCACTAGGATTGATCGTGCTAGAGAACTTGGTTATAGGGCAAAGCAAGGATTCATAGTCGTGCGTGTTAGAGTTCGCCGCGGAAATTTGCAAAGGCGCAGGATAAAAGGAGGAAGAAGACCCAAGAGGAGAGGTATGAACCGCATCCCAATGCGCAAGAGCATACAGAGAATTGGTGAGGAGAGAGTAGCTAGGAAATATCCAAACATGGAAGTTCTAAATTCATACTATGTTGGAGAGGACGGAAAGCACCACTATTACGAGGTTATCCTTGTGGATCCGCATCATCCTGCAATATGCAACGACCCTAAGATTAATTGGATATGCAGCAAGAAGCATAAGGGTCGCGCATTTCGAGGTTTAACAAGCGCAGGAAAGAAAGGACGCGGGCTGAGAAACAAGGGAATAGGTGCTGAGAAGGCAAGGCCATCAAGAAGGGCAAATCTTTAATCCCAAAATTTTTAATATTTCTCGGTGATTATAGAGGGTGAGGGGTTTTAAATCCGTTATTAGATCTTTCTCGCCCTCTTGGTTTGCGGTAGTGATGGGTACTGGGGTATTTGCCACTTCTACTTATCTTCTTTCCATTATTCTAAATTCTAACATTCTAATGGAATTGTTCAAATGTCTTACTCCATTAAACTTCATTCTCTTTTTCGTCATTTTTGTACCGTGGATTCTAAAATGGCTTGTTTTTCCTTTAGAATCTATTGAAAATTTCAAGCATCCGGTTGAGGGGAATTTTTATGTTACTATAGGGATAGGTGCTCTTGTACTCTCTATGAACCTGTTTTTAATGAATCTAGATTCTGTGGCTCTTGCATTTTGGATATTTGGATCTCTAGCGGTTGTGGTTATTCAGATAGCCCTGATGTTTCTAACATTTGTTGGAAAAAGGGTACGACTCGAGCATATAAGTCCGGTGTGGTTCCTCAGCACAACTGGTCTTCTTTTAATTCCAAGTGTCGGGGTAGCTATGATTTCTTCTAATGACATAAATAGCTATTATTTTCTCCTATTTGATTTTGCTTTTGGAACAGGTTTTCTTCTATATCTATACCTTATGGCAATTTGGCTTTACAGGTTTATACTCCATGAACCCATAAAGGGTGATTTAATTCCACTTTTCTGGATAAACATGGGGCCTATTGGGGCAGGTATAACCTCCCTTATGACTTATTTCTCTTTTTATCCGGAAGAAATGGGTTCAGCCGTGTTCTTTGCAATAATTTTGCTGGGATTTGGGTTATGGTGGTTCTTGATGTCTGTTATGGTAATAGTTTACTACATAAGAAATGTTAGCTTTTCATATCGCTCTATATGGTGGTCATTTACCTTTCCCTTGGGGCAGTTCTTGGTTGGTATGCTATATCTTAATGACTATTTGAAATACGAGTCTCTCTTTTTAATCTCAATTATTCTCTATGCTGCTCTAATCTTCCTTTGGACCTTAAACATTATCCTGACCTTAAAATCTTTCTTTTTAAGGAGAAAGTAAATTATAAATGATGCTTATCCACCTATATGGAACCTAAACAGCTTATGGGTTATTACAAAATGAAGGTGGAGGAAAATTTGAAGGAATTTTTTAAAGAGAAGAAAAAGAGTTTGGAGCATTGGAGCTCCCGAGAAGCCTGCGAAACCTTGGAAGAATACACTCTTCGTGGGGGGAAAAGAATTCGTGCAATTTTGATGATTGTTGGCTATAAGATGATGGGGGGCAAGGATGATGAGATAATAAAAGCATCCTCATCTTTGGAGCTCATTCAAAGCTATCTTCTCATACATGATGACATAATGGACGAGAGCGAGCTGCGTAGGGGAAAAGATACCGTGCATAAAATATACGAGAAAAAGCATCTTAAGAATGGATTTGGGGGCAGACCAATAAGGTTTGGGGAGAGCATGGCCATAATTGCAGGAGATTTAGCTAATGCTTATGCTATGGAGATTTTATCCTCTACAAATTTTCCTGCAGAGCTGAAGGTAAAGGCAATTCACAAATTGAATGAGATTATTGAGTACACGGGCTATGGGCAGATAATTGACATATACTCTGGAGCTCTAGAGGAATTCAAAGAGGAAGATTTGCTTTTATTGCATAAATACAAGACCGCAAGGTACACAATTGAAGGTCCCCTAGCCCTCGGCATAATCCTTGCAGGTAAGGAGCCAGAGGGAATAGAAAATTATGCAATACCCGTAGGTATAGCTTTCCAGCTTCAAGATGATATATTAGGGCTCTTTGGAAGTGAAGAGGAGATAGGAAAGCCGGTGACGAGTGATTTAGCAGAAGGCAAGAAGACGCTCTTAATAATAAAGGCTCTTGAAAATGCAAACGATGAGGATAGAAAAATCATAATGCAAGCATTGGGCAATCCTGCCGTGACATACGAGCAGTTAGAGAGAGTAAGGGAGATTGTTAAACGCACTGGCTCCTTGGATTATTCAAAGAACCTTGCAAAGAAGATGGTGGAAGAAGCTAAGGATTATTTGAAAGGAATTGAAGTTGAAGATGAAGAGATGAGAGATTTCCTGCTCTGGCTTGCAGATTATATGATAAGCAGGAGTTATTGAGCCAATATTATTTATAGCGAAAGCAAATACACCCATGTGCCAAGAGCAATCATAGAGCTGCCCAATAGCGAGGAGATATACAAAGCTTTGAAGGTAGAAGCTGGAAGAGAGATACCGAGAACGAAGGTTGATGTAGTTTCAAATGAGAATTTGGAGATAATTATATATGCAGACGATTCCCATGCTTTGAGGGCAGCTTTAAACTCATATTTGAGGTGGATTGAGCTTGCGTATGATGTTATGGAGGTGATTGAGAATGGTAGAATTGAATCTGACCCCTCATCTACAGGAGAAGCTTGAGCAGGCGCAAAAATTGCAGGGAGAGCTTGAGGTTATAGTTGCACAGAGGTACCAACTTGAAGTAAGCCTGAAGGAGGTTGAAAAGAGCTTAGAAGAATTGGATAAAGTGGATGAGAATGCTCCAATTTACAAGCATGTTGGAAGCATTTTAGTTAGGGCCAAGAGCAAGGATGAGGTAAAAAAAGAGTTAGAAGAGAAGAAAGATATGCTAGAGATTAGGATTAAAGCAGTTCAGAGACAACAGGAGTTATTGCAGAAGAAATATGAGGAGATACAGAGAGAATTCGCTGCTGCCTATGGGGGCGGAGCCGTATCAGGATGATTTTAATGCACAAGAATGCGGATATTGACGCTTTTTCTTCTGCTTATTACCTATCTGAGATATTCGGTGATGTAGTCATAGTCTCAGATGGGTTGGACAAATATGTTAAGAATATTGTTCGCAAGGAAAATTTAGATGTGCGAGATAACATAGATTTTGATTACAATGAAGTCATAACTGTGGATACTGCAAGCAGAGAGCAGCTTGGAAAATTCTCAAATTTAAAAATTGATGTGGTATATGACCATCATGAGAGCAATAACATTGATGCAAAGGAAAGATATGTGGATTCCTCATATCCTTCTTGCGCTGAAATGGTTTATGATATCCATAAAAAGAAACCATCTAGGCTTGCAGCCCTATTGCTTCTTGCTGGAATTATAAGTGATACTCTGTGGTTCAAGCATGCGAATAGGAGAACATTACAGATCTTTTACGAGATTATGAATACATATGATATTGAATTCTCAGAAATTCGCAACATGGTGGATATGTCCATAACATTTAGTGAGAGAATATCGGTGCTAAAGGGATTTCAAAGAGTTATATATAGAAGCTATGGAAACAAGATAGCTGCAGCTACGAAAGTAAGTGCAAATGAAAGCATCGTTGCCACAGAGCTCATATCCTTTGCAGATATAGTTTTTGTAGGCTCTGCAAGAAAAAATGAAATCAGGGTTATAGGAAGAAGTAAGGAGGCAAACCTTCTTGATATTTTTAGAGAATTATCCCAAGATTTCTCTTGCAAATATGGAGGACACAAGAATGCTGCAGGGATGAGTTGTATAGGAGAGTTAGAAGCAATTCTCAATGCAGCTCTAATCATATCTGCCAAGTATCTTGAAGGGTAATTTTAAATATCACTTACCTATATGGAATTAATGTTCAAAGGTAGAGATATTGTCTCAATAAAGGAGCTCTCCAAGGAGGAAATGGACATAATTTTTGAAGTGGCAAGAGAGATGATTCCTATTGCAAAGGGTGAGAGAAAAAATAATCTTTTAGAGGGAAAAATCTTAGCCACGCTATTCTTTGAACCATCCACAAGGACAAGATTATCATTTGAGTCTGCAATGAATCGTTTAGGTGGCTCTGTTATAGGATTTAGCAATCCTTCCGCCACATCTATTTCCAAAGGAGAGACCTTAGCTGACACGGTAAGAGTCATGGATTCTTACAGTGATGTTATTGTGATAAGGCATCCATACGAAGGTTCCGCAAGATTGGCAGCCGAATTCGCTAAAAATCCAGTCATAAATGCGGGAGATGGTGCAGGGCAACATCCCACGCAAACTCTCCTTGACTTATTCACCATCCATCAAGAATTTGGGGAAATTGAAGGACTAAATGTGGCTTTGATAGGAGACTTGAAGTATGGGCGTACTGTTCATTCCTTAGCTTATGCTTTGAGTTATCTTGGAGCAAATATATATCTTGTGTCTCCAGAGCTACTAAGAATGCCCTCTCACATCATAAGAGAGTTAAAAGAAAAGCCAATGGAGACGGATAAAATAGAAGATGTTATTGAGGATGTGGATGTTCTTTATGTTACTCGCATACAAAAGGAGAGGTTCCCAGATCCTACGGAATACAAGAAAGTAGCTGGTTCTTACAGAATAACTCCAGAATTATTGAAAAAAGCTAAAGATAGAGCCATAGTTATGCACCCATTGCCTAGAGTGGATGAAATAGAGTCAGATGTGGATTACACTAAGCATGCAAGGTATTTCCAGCAGGCCTTTAATGGGGTGCCTGTTAGAATGGCATTATTGGCTCTTGTTTTGGGGGTAGTATGATGGAAGAGCAAACGCTTAAGGTTCAAAAAATAAAGAACGGAATAGTAATAGACCATATTCCATGCGGTATGGCTTTGAAAGTTCTGAAGATTCTAAATATAAATGGGGACATTGGCTCCACGGTAAGCTTGGTAATGCATGTGAAGAGTAGAATGGGATGCAAAGATGTTGTCAAGATTGAGGATAGATTTTTAGAGGAGAGGGAAATCGATAAAATCGCGTTGATTGCTCCAACTGCAACTGTCAATGTGATTGAGAATTATAAAGTGGTTAATAAACACAAAGTTGAATTGCCCGATGAGATTGTTGGAATTGTTAGATGCATGAATCCAAGATGCATAACTAATCAGAGAGAACCTGTTGTACCAGAATTTAAAGTGGTATCAAAGAATCCGGTAATAATAAAATGCAAGTACTGTGAGAGAGAGATGGGTGTTGAAGACATAATCGAAAACATACTTTAGGGAAAGATAACAATATCCACTATGGAGCCATCCTCCAAATTCAACTCCTTCCTCAAACTTTTATCAGCGATTATCTCTACAACATCTGTATAATGACTCCTTTCGGGCATTATAACTGCTGCATCCTTACCGTTTATCGTGCAAAGAAATGCCTTCACATTTCCAAAAGTTCTCCCTTCTGAGACGAATCCCTTTATCAATATTCCGGGAAGATTACGTAACACATCTACTTTTTCAATGTCTCTTGCATAAACTCTAACATTCAAAGTTCCAGGATACGGTTCAAAAAACAGTTTTTCTTTTATCTGGTTGAAATACCCATCCTTCATTATGTAGTACTTTCCCTCACCCAAACCGCTTATAACCTCACCAGTTATCTCAATCTTCTCAGCAATTTCAAAAATTCTTCTGTAATCCATGGCTTCCTTCTTTAACAAATCCATACCCTTCTTTGTAACTCTAGCCCAGATCTTCTTTCCAAATCTTCTTATCTCTACAAAACCCTCATTTTCCAATTCTCTAATTCTCCTTGAAGCACTCTGCTGGCTTATCCCTAAATCCTTTCCGAAATTTGATGTTGATACCTCTACAAATTCTTTATTTCCACCATACAGTGCAATTTGCTTAAGCGCACTTATTATCTTTGGGTTAATCATTTTCAATCACCAGACGATTTTGTTTCATGGATAAAACTTTTAATCCTTCCTTTTTTAAAATCTTTACCAATGCCCTATCATTTGTCACAACATAAGCATTTAGTTTTTTTGCAGCTTCTAAAACTCCTTTATCACCTAGTTTTTCTACATTTATAATATCATACTTCTCTGCAAGCTGCAATGCTGCCTTTGCTTCCCATCTCCTCCTTGATAATCTCTCCAATTCTCCTAGTATGCAGGAAGGTACAAAAATATGCACATCCCCTAGTATCTTTTTAATTTCTAAATCTAGATTTAAATGGTATTCAAATGGCATCATAAGGGCATTTGCATCTAGCACCACATTCATCAGCTGACTATCCTCCCAAATGCAATATTTTTCTTTATTTTTACGATTTTAACTTTTACCTTTTCTCCTTTCCTTGCCCCAGGAACATAGATTGTATAGTCACCATATTTTGCTATACCATCTCCATCTCTGCTCAAATCTGTAATTTCAACGTTGTAAACCTCTCCTTCTTCAAGCTTAGATACGCTGAATTTAACGGCCACCTTGCCGTGGACAGGCCTTATTGCACCACAAGCTTTGCATACAAGAATTTCCACCCTCCCTTCTTTCCTAAGCTCTGTGTCTGGAGAGCCACATTCATAACATATTACATAGGTCTTTACATAGCTATCAATCCTACTCTGGATCAAAGATTGGGAAACACGGCCTTTTAAAATCAATCTATCTCCTTGTATGTTTCCGGCAGTTCCAAGTTCTCTCATAAGGTACTTGTAAACATGCATAGGGTCCCTATTTATTTTCTTAACGATATCCATAAAATTCTTGATTATTGTGTTTTTTCCTTCATAAATTATTTCTGCCTTTGGCACTTCAAACCTTTCCCTGTTCTTAATCTCCTCAGGCAATGCTTCACGAACACGGGCGAGCAGAGAATCGTAATCGTACATATCTGTCATAGTTCCACCTTAGTGCCCAAATAAGTTTATATTTAAAAAACTTTGCATCATTCAATCTGCTTTTTTATCATATTTTCCACGATATCTAAGAACTCATCCTCTTTTCCCTTGGGTATAGAGGCACCTGCTGCTATATTGTGGCCTCCACCATAACCACCCACTTCGGCGGAAGCTTCACGCATTATTATTGAGAGGTTCAATCCCCTATCCACTAATGCTCTTGGAGCTCTAGCAGAGACCTTGATATTTCCATCCTCGCTGTTTGCAAAAGCAATTATGGGCAATTCTCTATTTCCCTCTTCTGTGAGAACCATTGAGGCAACTATTCCAACTATATTCTCGTTTATATTCTCACCTGCGTGGAAGTATTGCAAAAATTCTCTCTTCACAATACCTATTTCCTTTACAAAATTCACACCCTCAACCAAGTTTCTTCTATGGTGATTTAACATATTTAATGCCTTCTTGTAGTACTCATCTCTATCTCCCAAGCACACCTGATAACCTATGAATGCCTTGTTGTATCTCCCACAAGCATTTAGCAATGTGGCGAATTCTTTGGCATCCCGCAATGGAGTGCCCCTCTCCTCATTCTTCAAAATATAAACCTCGCCTATCAATCTTTTAGCCATCTCGTGGCCATAACCCATTCTCAAGATAAGCTTCACAAGCTCAGATAGTATGAGCTTCTTTTCCTCATTTGTCAGGTCAATCCATCTTCTCCATCTCTCCCTCTTTAAAGGTATTCCCAAATCTTTTAGAAATGCTATGCATCTTTTCTCATCCCCTGTTAGAGTTGGAAGCAAAGGGTCTGTAGAGAATTGAAGCATCTTGTGAATTGGCTTAGTTTCCCTTCCAAAGAACCTTGCATCTAGGAAGAAATCCACATAATTGTGCTCTTTTGCCTCTTTCAAAATCACCCTGTTTGTACCCGTAAGCCTCAAATTTTCAGCATCTTGCATATCCCCAATTGCTCCAACAATTGCAAGGGGGCTTAAATCCACATTTCTCCTATCTAACTCCCTTGCTACTAAGTATGTTGTGCCAGCTCCACTTATATCCACAGCTCCATTTCTATTGAATATGTGGGGATTGAGCTGCAAAACATCACTTTTTGATAATTCTTCAAAAAATGAAGTTAGATTTTTTCTGGCTTCCTTTGGCACAATTACATTCAAGCTACTTGGCACATGATGGTCAGTTATAACTGCATTAAGCCCGTACATTAGATGAACCATGCCGCTTCCAAGGTCCGTGAACCAAACTAAATCTGGATTCTCATCTTTTAGCTCTTCAATTTTTTTCTCATCAAGCTGCTTTACAAAATCTATGCGAAAATCTTTGTTCAATCTTTGCAATGCTCTTGCCGCTATGCTACCAGAAGTTATGCCATCCGCATCTATGTGGCTTACAATAACTATCTTATCCGCCTCTTCTATTTTCAATGCAATCTCCCTAGCTCTCTTCAAAAAAGCTTCCACGAATTTGGCATGGGACACTAATAAAAAAATTTTTGGAATCAGGAAATTATGCCCAATTTCCGCAGTTTTTCTTCCTTTGGCACTCCATTAACCCAATCTCTAAATTCATAGTACTCTTGAAGTATATCTTCAAATATTTTCCTATCCAATGCATTCTTGCCCTCAAATATCTTTGGTGGGAGAGTATCGTATTTTCCATCAATTCCGTTTTTCACATTGAATAATCTCTCCAAATTGTAAATTCTATCTCCAACACGAAGAATATCTTCGCTCTTGTAATGCACCCCTGTCACAGAGGATAGCAACTTTGAATACTCTACCTCAGTCATAGCAAAGCCTGTGAATTTGCAGAGAATGAGGGAATCTATGGCCGCATTTAAATTTTGGAATATTACAACAAGTCCTGCTTTCCCCTCCGGGCTCAAGCGATGTATGAGCTTTGGCTTTCCGATTATTTCTGGAGCAACCATGTAGGCACGGAGATGGCATCCACCGCGATTGCTCGTAGCGTAGCTCAATGCTTGTCCGTATAGGCCGCGGGGATCATAACCGGGAAGCTCTAATCCCTTTATATCAGTGCTCTTGTCTTCCGCATTATATTTTTTAGCAAGAATTCTTGAGCCTTTGGATAGTTCTTCATCCTCGGGAATTCTTTCAATTTCATCAAGCACATCCTTGCCTGTAAGCTCTCTATAGAGTGCTATGGTCGCACCTGCAGTTATTGTATCCATTCCAATATTATTGCATTTTAAATTTGCCTGCACAACTCTCTCGTAATCTCCATTTTCAATATTGGGCCCAAATGCCCATATAGTCTCGTATTCTGGCAATTCTATGTCCCTATCTTTATCCTTCTTCTTGCAATTAATTGGACAGCCCCAGCATCCATGGCTCTCTATATTGTAATTTTTCAAAATGTAATCGCCGGATAAATTTCCACCTTCAAAATGAACATCGTTGAAATTGTTCGTTGGCATAACATCAAGGTAATTCACAATATCGTAGAGCATTGCAGTGCCGAATACCCGCAGGCCTTTATTTATTGGTGGCGATGCTTCTATCAATTTTACCATATCCATCATTGCTTCTTTGTACTTCTCCACATTTGCCACCTTTGGCTTTTTTGAGCCCTTGACAACTATTGCTTTTAGATTCTTCTTTCCCATTATTGCACCTAAACCTCCTCTCCCAGCAGTATGCGTGTAATCGTTCATTATACCTGCATAGAGCACACCTCTCTCTCCAGCTGGACCTATAGTCGCGACACTTCCATACTTCTTCAATTTTTCTGTTGTAGGTTTTACCTCTAAGCCCCATAGCTCTTTAGCGCTCTCAAATTCCACTTCATCATCTCTTATTCTTATGTAAATTGGCTCTTCAGCCCTTCCATTTACTATGAGAGCATCGTAGCCAGCGTAATGCAACTCCTTTCCCCAAAAGCCACCTGAGTTAGAATCCAATATTGTGCCCGTGAGTGGGGATTTTGATACAACGCTATGCCTTCCGGACATTGGGGCTACGCCAGTTAATGGCCCCACAGTGAAAACTAGGGGATTATCATCATCAAAGGGATCAATGCTT
>WAKY01000008.1 GCA_015523135.1 Candidatus Aciduliprofundum sp. | reverse complement strand
TACTATAGGTAAGAGCTCCTCTCTAACTCCATATTTCACCCTTAATCTGAGATTTTCTACTTCCCTTATATGGGGATAATGCAGAACCTTCCCAATCTCTCCAAAGGCATATAAGAGCCAATCTGCAAGTTCAACCCTTCCGTGCAGGTCTCCCGGGCCAATATCGTATCTTTCAATTATTTTATCCTGCGAGGTTTCTGCAATCCAATCCATAAGGATGGAGGCAGTTTTTAATGCACCAAAGAAAGTGTCTTGGTCAACATCAAATTCGTCTATTGCAAGCTCATGGGTATAAGCCAAGCTGAATAGTTCTTCTAACTCGCTCCTCTTTGCCCTTATAGGATTCATATCTGGTGTGCAGGAAATTGTGTGAAGTATGCAAAAAATATCAAAATTATGCTCGTAGCATTTGCAAAATATGATGGTTGTATATGGATCTATGTATAAATCTGAAGTTCTCTTGCCTAACGGAGTGGCTAAAATTAATCTCTTCCTCTTTATGAATTCATATTCTTCCAGAAAATCCAAAATTCTCTCAATTTTTTTCTCTAAGTTCTCTACGGGCATTTTAAAACCGTAAAATGTTCTCTTGAAAAATTCAAAAATTTCCTCCTCTTTGTTTATCATATCACTGGCTATTAAAGCTAAGATATGAGTTCTAAGTGCACTCTCGTTGGATAGTTGAGAATCTATATCTTCAATCTCACCCCTTATGTACATCTCCATATAATCTTGGGCCCTCTTCTCACTTCTTGCATAAATTATCCCTTCTCCATACTTATCGTACTTTGGCCTTCCAGCCCTTCCAAGCATCTGCTTGACTTCCATTACTGGAATGTAAACGCTTGAAAAGCCATCATAGCGGGTAACATCTCTAACGATAACAGTTCTTGAAGGAAGGTTTATGCCAGCAGCCAAGGTAGGTGTTGCCACAATAACCTTTAACCACCTATTTTTGAATGCTTTTTCCACTATACCCCTATGCTTGTTGCTCAAGCCGGCGTGATGGAAGGCAACGCCATGCCTTATCAATTTTGCAATTCTCTCGCTGTATATTGTGTACTCTTCATCCATAATTCTATCCGCTAAGGCATAGAGCTCTTTTTTATCCTCTTCGCTCAAATATCCTTCAACTCTTCTTCTTAATTTCTCAGCTAGGGATTCTGCGGATTTTCTTCTATTCACGAATATTAACACTTGCCCACCTAACTCTATGCTTCTCTTAACCAAGTTACCTATGTTTATAGCATCGTGTTTTATTTCCACCTTCTCTCCATCCTCAAAAAGGAGCGTGTCATCGTAATAAACTCCGAGGCGCAGGGGCACAGGCCTGAACTCGCTATAAACATGCTCCCCATTTAGCCATTCTGCAATCTCTTCTGAATTTTTGATTGTGGCGGATAATGCTATTATCTGCGCTTCATCATTCACATCCCTTATTTTTGAGATTACCATCTCCAAAGTTGGCCCCCTAGATGGCTCACCCATGAGATGGACTTCATCAACTATAACAACACCGAGATTGTAGGCATATTCCAAATCATGCCTTAAAATAGAATCCATCTTCTCGCTTGTGGCTATAACAACATCGTAATACTTCAAATATCCAGCGGGACTATCATAGTCCCCCATTGCAAGGGCAACCTTCATACCGAATTTTTCAAATCTACGAAGCTCTTCGTATTTCTCCATTGCAAGGGCTCTCAATGGCACTATGTAAACGCTCTTCAACCCCATTTTAAATGCCCTCAAAATTGCAATATATCCAATTAGAGTTTTACCGCTTGCAGTGGGTATTGCCACAACTAAATTTTTCCCGCTAAAGAGCTTCTTTATTGCCTCTTCTTGAGGTGGATATAGGTACCTTATTCCCTCATCTTCAAAAACTTTGAGCCATTCGCTATTCAAAGGAATATCATATATTTCCACAAGGGCTTATTTCATCATCCGTATAATAATTTTCCTCAGTGAAATATGCGATATATCTGTTTTGCCTTCTTATC
>WAKY01000007.1 GCA_015523135.1 Candidatus Aciduliprofundum sp. | reverse complement strand
TTGAAGCTCTTCCGCTATTCTCTTTCCCTCATCTAAATTTATCCCTCCTTCTAAGAAATCATCCACCGCTAAGCGGATTGTGACTGGAAAATCCCAGCCGCAGCGCTTTGCAATCTCTTTTCGTATTTCGATTGCAAATTTTGTTCGCTCGCCCCATGAATCGTCCCGGGTATTTGTTAAAGGGGAGAGAAATTGATTCACAATGAGACCATGGGCACCCTGCACTTCCACCATGTCAAATCCCGCCTTGCACGCAATTTCCGCGGCGGTGCTGTAGTTTTCCACTATTTCCCTTATTTTTTCATCGCTCAGAAAATTCACGCCTTTCTTTTTCCAGCCCTCGTGCGTTAACTCAACGGAAATGAGCGAGTCGTATTTTTTTAATCTTCTTGCCATATTTTTCCAGTCTTCGTAGAAATCCCAAGAATCTATGCGGGGCTCGTAAGCGCCATGCTTCCCTTCGGGATAAGAGACGCATGAATTCTCCACTATGAGCAATCCGACATCACCCTTGGCGCGAGTTTCATAATGTTTGATGAACAACTCGCTGAGATGGCCATCCTCGCGCCCGAAATTTGTGGATATGGGAGGAAATATGACACGGTTTTTACTCTCTTTTTTCCCTATTTTTATGGGTTCAAAGATCTCATTATACATGGTTTCGGCATGCCTAAAAGATATTTCAAATTTTCTTTAAATGCTACTTTCTAAAGTTTTAGACCGTAGAAAGAAAATTAATGCTCCTCGCATTCTTCTTTTTCCCTTTTTTCTTTCTCTATTTTCTCCTTCCAGTAGGGGTCAACCTCTAACATGTTGTGGATGAACGCATCTATCACATCCCTTATTCTTCCCCCAGCACCGGTGACCACATCTATGTCCAATTGCTGGAAGAAATCCACGGCGCGGTGCCCCATGCCGTACGCAATCACGACTTCTCCACCATGCTCCTTCACGAAGTTCGGTAGGTCTCCGGGGCCATGCTCCTCAAATGGTACGGGAAAAACTTCCACATTCTTTATCTCTCCGTCTTCGATGTCCACGAAGGTGTAGTACGGGGAACGCCCGAAATGCCCGCTAACCTCGCTATCCAATCCTCCATCGTTTATGCTCGGTATTGCAACTCTCATTTTATCACATTTCTAAGTCATGATAGAATATTTCAAAAATTTTTGCACTGAAAGTTAAAAATTCAAAAATACCAAATATAAAGATGTAATGGGCATGGTGTGGAAATAATCAAAGCAGAACATCTGACGAAATACTACGGGGATTTTCTGGCGGTGAATGACATTTCATTCTCCGTAAACAAAGGGGAGATATTCGGGTTCTTGGGGCCGAACGGCGCGGGGAAGACCACGACCATAAGAATGCTCACAGGCATTTTGAACCCGAGCTCTGGGCGAATAGAAGTGTTCGGCATGGATATGAAAAAGCACAAAATTGAGATTCGCGAGAGAACGGGAATTGTGCCCGAGATGGCAAATCCGTACATTGATTTGACTGCGATGAGAAACCTGCGTTTGATGGGGCGCCTGTACGGGATGAAAAGGAGAGAAATAGAAGAGAGAAGCTTGGAACTCTTAAAATTATTCAACCTCTACGAGAAAAAGGATACGAAGGTTAGAGGATTTTCAAAGGGGATGAAACAGCGGCTGAGTTTAGCCATGGCCATGCTCCCCGACCCTGAATTATTGTTCCTGGACGAGCCCACATCGGGCTTAGATGTCATGTCCGCGAGATTGATAAAGAAGATAATAAGGGAAGAGCAAAAGAGGGGCAAAACGATATTTATGAACACACACAATATGCAGGATGCAAACGAGCTGTGCAATCGCGTGGCAATAATAAATCACGGAAAGCTCATCGCGATAGACACCCCCGAGAAAATCAAAGAAATAGGGGCGAAGAGCAATGTGATCGAATTTTCTCTATCTCCCTTCAAATTCAAAGAAGGTATCGTTGAGGGCAGGGTGGAAATATTAGGGGATAAGGTTAAGGTGTATACAGGGGAAGTGGATGAAACGATAAAGAAGATAGTGAATTACGCGGAGAGGGAGAATTTGAAAATTGTGTCGCTCAATGTGGAGAAGCCATCGTTGGAAGACGTGTTCATGGCTCTGGTGGGTGAGAAAAATGAGTAAGCTTTCGCAGTTCTCCCGCTCTCTGGCAATCGTTAAGAAGGACATGCTTATTTTTTATCTCAAGGGCCCGGTAGTGATCATGGGTCTTCTGTTTCCCTTCTTCTTATTTGGCGCATTTCTAATCGGGAGGGATTTGAGTCATGCATACCTGTTTGTGGCGCTCATAGCCATGACGGCTTTTTTCACTTCCACCGCCGTGGGGCCAACGATAATTCCGTGGGAAGCGAGAAGCAAGACATTCGAGAGGCTGATATCCTCTCCCATATCTATTACAACCGTTTTGTTCGGAGATATGCAGGCTTCTTTCTATTTTGGGATAATAATAACTTCATTTATCTCCCTCACTGCGATTTTCCTAGGAATTGGGGTAAATCTCCTTATCTTTATACCCGTGGTAGTCTTGGCTCTTCTCACATTCTCCGCAATGACCATTTTGATGTCCTCGTATCCACCAACAGACGTGCCCGCAGATGTGATGATGCTCTCCTCCCTTGTAAAATTCACCCTCCTGTTTATAAGCGGTATCTTTGTGCCTTTGGAAAAACTGCCGTGGTACGCCCGCGCCGTGTCTGCGATATCGCCGCTTACATACATGGTTGATGCGCTCCGCTACTCAGTCTCAATGCACGGTTACTTCCCCCTATGGCTCGACCTCATTGCAATGCTCTTCTTCTCATTGATTTTCTTCTTCTCCGGCGTGGTCATTCACAAGAGGGTGCTGGAGAAGAGGTTTACATAGGAAAATGACCTAATCTTGGGCATAAAGCTTTTATTTAGAAAAAGCAATAAGTATAGGTGAAAAAGGGCAAGTTGATTATATGTAAGTCCGATGAATATCCACTTGATCCTTTTGAGAAGGAAGATATTTTTAAAGGAGATCATAAGTGGATTTTTCTAATTAAAGATTGGAAAATACCCGCATTAACATTTGTCATCATCTTTGCTTTTGTTGCAAGTATTACTCATTTTTTAGGTGTAAGGATGAGCTTATCATCGCAACGCTACTTACTAAGCTCTATTTTTCAAGGATTGGCAGCCATATTTGCGTTAGGTATGACTGGTATGATTGTGGGAGTTCAGATTTTAAATAATAAATATAGCTACCGTGGGGTTAAGTATCTTCCCAAAAGTGCATGGAATATATTCCGATATACAGGGGTCTATGTTTTATCTCTGGTAATGACATTAATATTTCTTTATTATTTAAATGAGAATACTCTTTCACAATATTACCTCATCAGCTATATTGAGATTGCACTTTCTGGCACATTAATTTTCTATACAGGGATAAAAATTTGGAATATGATAATATTATTAGATCCAACACTCTTTTTTAAGGCGATATACAATGAGATTATGGAACGAAAGATGAAAGATAAAAATTATATCAATCAAAATCACTTGGATATCATAGAGATGTTTTCTGAAATTATTTTGAAATCCTTAGAAACTCAACAGGAATTAATTGCTGCAGAAGGTATTAAAACCTTGACTTATACTTTTTTAGATGAGATAGCAATATCGACAAATGAAGGAAATGAAAAATGTCATTCTTCTATCGATATATATACTAAATATTCCCAGCAAGTTGAATTATTTACTAAAGTTGCAGTCGAGAAAGGGGAACTCAATGTACTTAAGGAATTAGTTAATGTGATGTGTAGAATAGCAGTAACGGCATTCAAAAATAAGTGTTGTTTAAACAACTGTTGTAAAGGTAAAGTTTGTCCTTTAGTGAAGGCAACAGTAGAAAATATTCTTGATTTTAGGAATAAACCAAATAGCTCTGAGTTTGGATATGAGTATTTTATGATTAAGTGTTTAACAGACGTACACATGGCTGTATCTTTTATGTTAGGTCAGCTTTTGGGAGATAAGGGGTATTCAAGTGATTGCATTAAGATATTGATACTTGCATTAGGTAATAACTTAGAAAAAATAGAATCTGAGAAAGTTTATGAAAGTAATTTTAGATATGCTGAGTTGATAGTTGGTGAACTTCGTAGACTGTTAAATGGGATTTTATCTAAACAAGAATTAGTTCTCAAGCTTGAAGGTGAAATCTCAGATATTGTGGAGCAGATAATAGCTCCTCTATCAAAGCTCATAGCAACAATATGCAATATGCAAAAATACTATAACAATGGAATAGGCATTTTTGAAAATATTTGGAATTTGTTTGAGAAATATGAGAGAGATAAAGACGCTAAAAAACATATTTATTTTTCAACATTTGTAAAAATCAACTTCTTATTAATGACCAGTGATAAACTCTTCAGTGATGAACTTTTAAAGGATGAGACTTCCTTAATTAGTTCTGAGTGTCTTTCTGTAATAGCTGATAAATTTTTGGAACTTTATCTTAAGTTTGGAAAAAACTTTGAAAAGATTATAAATAAGCTAGATTTTGAGAAGAGAAAAGCAATAGCCACACACATTCTTTTTAAGAATGATTTACCTCAAGATGCAAGAGAATATTTTAACAATATCCTTCAAAATAAAGGGAAAACTTAGATGTTTACAATATTCACACTCCCCTTTATCTTCTCTTTTCCTATGGTGTTGTACACCGTGCCGTACTTCTCCGCTAAAATTCTTACTTTTTCGATTTTCTCCTTCGGCTCAGAGGTTTTAACCCGAACCATGTAATTTATCTCCTGTAGCTGTGGCTCGCTGAGATTTCTCCAGCCACTGACCTCTATCTCCAAATCATCTACGCGAAGGTGCATTTTCTTTATCAATCGGCCCCAATTAATCATTAGGCAACCACTCAGCGCGGAGAGGAGCATCTCCGCCGGTAAAGGGCCTTCGTCTCCTCCATCTGTGTTGGAATCGGTGCGAAGAGAAAAATGCCTTACTTGTATGTATGTGCCAACATTTCCGTCCCATTTCGCTTTAATTTCATACTCTAATTTTTCCATATGGCATCAAAAAAGATGAAATATTTTATTTTTCTCATATTTTCATTGTTTGTCTTGCCACTTTTATTGCATTAGGTATAGCTCTTCTAAATATGAAACCTCCCTGCATTATTAAATCTTTGAGCAAATAAATGGGTCTTACATAGAAAGAGACATAAGCCCACTGCAGGAATTTTGTAATTTCTTGGGTTGTGAAGTGCATTAGTTTCATAACCGGGTCTAAGGTGGTGTACTTTCTCCAGTTAAATGTTAAGATTAAATTCCTTGCCATAGCATAATCCCACAATCTTGTTCCTGGATATGGAGTTGCCACTGTGAATTGTGCATAATCTACACCAACTTTCTTTGAGAATTTTATTGTTTTCTTTATATCCTCCTTGGTTTCTTCTGGAAATCCTATGATAAACGCTCCCAATGCATGCAATTTGTGAGTTTTTGCTTTCTTTACAGCCGCTAGCGATTGTTCAGGAGTTATTCTCTTGCCTATGAAATCCAATGTTTTTTGAGAGCCAGACTCTATGCCAAAGTAAACAGTATGGCACCCTCCGTATTTTAATGCTTCGGCAACTTCGTTTGTAAATATATCTACGCGGGAAGATGCAGTCCATGAGATGTCTAACCCTTCTTCTCTTATTCTCTTTGCAATTCTTATTGCCCTTGGCCTGTTTAGAGTGAATGTATCGTCCAAAAATTCTATCTCCTTACGCCCATATTCTTCGCGGAGTATTTTAAGTTCTTCAATTACCCTTTTATCACTGTGCCCTCTCCATCTTTTTCCAAATTGCAAGGAAGAGGAGCAAAATGCACAGTTAAATGGGCAACCGCGAGAGGTCATAATAGTTCCAAATTTTATGCCATCTACTTGGTACTTATCCATGGGAAGCAAATTGTAAGAGGGCATGGGTATGGTATCCACATCCTTGATAAGTGGCCTTGCTAGATTGTTTTTGACCTTATTTCCCATATTTATGCTCAATCCCAAGATGTTAGAAGTATCCTTGTTCTTTTCTAAAGAATCCACAAGCTCTTTGAATGTTATTTCTCCTTCCCCACGCACAATATAATCTATGCAGGGGCATTCTTTGAAAGTTCTCTCGGGGGTGAATGTAACATGGGGCCCTCCCATAACTATTTTCACATTCTCGTTGATCTTTTTTGCCATCTTTGAAATTATGTATGCATCTGGCATCATTGATGTTGTGGAAGTTATGCCTATCAAATCTGGGTCGTAGCTTTTTATTATCCTTTTTACATCCTCATAGTTTAAATCTTCTGCTAGAGAATCCACTATCTTCACATCATGCTCATTGCGAACCATTGAAGCAAGGTATGCCAAGCCCAATGGAGGACCCGTTGTTCCCACTATGGCTTTTATTGCGCTAATTGTTGGTGGTGAGATAAGTAGTATCTTCATACTCATCACTTGCTGAGTGCAAATTCTACATTGCTCTTACCAGATTCCAGATTCTCGTTATTCTTGCTTGAATCGCTTATGTTCGCATACATTTTTAGTTTCTCCCACTCATCTTTCATCAGTATGCATCCGGGATCTGGCGCCTTGATGTCTCCGTAGTAAGCGTATGCTCTTGCTCTGCACCCACCACACACATATTTGAACGGGCATGATGAGCAGGCATAATCTGGGGCGTCTCTGTCTCTAAGCTCATTTAGAACCTTGCTGTTCTTCCATACATTAACAAAACCATCCTTTAGAACATTTCCAACTTTGATGGGGAGGAATACGCAGGGTTGAATGTCTCCATTGTGCTCTATTGAGCAGTAAATGCGTCCAGCACCGCAACCGCCTATGAATTCTGTAAGGGCTTTAGCTGCGCCACCAAACTCTCTTGGTAATTCCATCTCTGCAAAATGCGTTGGTGAGACTTTATCTCCACTGCCCTCCTCCATTGCTGTTATTGAGATTCTTGAATAAGCGGGGCAGGTGGAGAATATCTGCATGTCTCCCTTCTGCCACTCTTTGTAGAGATATTTCATTAACTCTTCTCTCTCTTCAGGAGTTAAATCCTCGTTTATTATATCTTTTCCTCTGCCCGTGGGTATGAAATTGAATACTATCATTCTATCTACTTTTAGTTCCCTTGCAAGTTTCACTATTTCAGGAATTGAATTGAGATTCTCATGGGTAGCCGTGGTTGCTATCCCAACCTGTAATCCAACAGCTTTTGCATTTTTTATACCTCTGATAGCTGCATTAAAAGCACCTTTAACTCCGCGAAACTCATCGTGTATCTCCGGGTTTGGCCCATCAATGCTGATTTCTACATAGCTTATTCCAACCTCCTTTAATTTTTGGGCCATTTTTTCAGATATAAGAGTACCATTTGTTGCCACTGTTAAATAAAAGCCCTTTGATTTTGCATACCTCGCCACTTTAAGAAAATCTTTGTTTGTAAGGGGCTCACCACCAGAGAATGATATAGCTGCAACTCCAGCTTCGTCGAGTTGATCTACAACTTGATACTTCTGCTCCAAAGTGAGCTCGTCGGGTGCGGGATAAGGGGTTGCATTTGCGTAGCAGTGCTTGCATTTCAAATTGCATTGCTTGGTGAAGTTCCAGACAACCATAAAAGGAGCGATTAATCTCTGAGGTCTTGTTATTCCGTATTCGGCAATACTTCTTATTATAACTGCAAATGCCTTACGCATGTATGAATCTTTTAAAAAGTTCTTAATCGCCTCAGGACTGGCTCCAAATTTTTCAGCTCCTTTCTCAAGAGCCTCGCCCACGATTTTCGCATGGAGTCTTTCTTTTACACCCTTAGGCTTTTCAACCTCAGCATAAATTGCAAATGACCTTTCAAGTTTTTTAACTTCGGTCATCTCTTTCATTATGAATCTTGTAAATTTGTGGTCCATCACCTTGTTTAGGTAATCTATTATTTCTCCCTCATTCAGATTTTCTTTCTTTTCCATTTACTTCACCTCTTTTTCAATTTTTCCTAAATACTCAATCCCCTCCTCTAGATGTTTCAAAAGTTCAGCATACTTGCCATTCTCTTCTTCTAGTGCCATCTTTGCCTCTGTGAGAAAATTCTTCACTTTCAATCTCTCATTCCTTATTATTCTGATGAAATCTATTACGGCGAAATATGTGTAGCATTTCCCACTCTTTTTTCTCTCAATCATCTCATGCCTTATCAGCTGATTTAGAGCATTTACTACAGAACTATAAGCATAACCAATTTCATCTGCAATTTCCCTAGCAGTCATTGGCTCTTTTTTCATCACTAAGAGTGCGTAGATTGCAGATTCTAAATCTCCAAAACCCCAGTGAATCATAACTCGTCTCAGTGATTCGTATGTTTTATGTTTTTTAATATTTCTCATATTTATGAGAAATATCATAATAATATTTAAACATTTTCAAAAATCATCTCAAACTTTGGTTAATTTAGCAAGAAAATGTTTAAAATAAAGAAAAATAAACAAAAATGTCCAACAAACTATTAATATGGGTTTTTCATGCTTCCAAAAAATTTCAAAAAAAATTGAAATGTGGTGGTTGTAATGTTTCGTAAAATACTGTTTCCAACGGATTTTAGTGAAGGTTCAATGCGAGCGATTCAAAGATTCAACAGGGACAATGAAAGTGAGGTCGGAGAATGCATCATTCTCCATGTAGTTGACGAGGGACGCCTTGAGGAACTGCTCAACGGGTATGCGTATCTCTACAAGAGAGAAGAAAGGGAAATTAAAGATATCGAGGAAAAATTAAAAGCAAAGGCAATGGAAAAACTAACCGAGAGGGCAGAGAGATGCAAGAAAATGATGAAAGCCAACAAACTCCGAATAATGGTAAGATTTGGCATACCCTACGAGGAAATAGTGAAGGTAGCAGAGGAAGAGAATGTGTCTCTCATATTACTCCCATCCCATGGAAAGCAGGGATTCTCCTATGAAATATTTGGATCCACTACTATGAGGGTTCTAAAGAAGACCAAGAAGCCCGTGTTGATAATAAAAACTCATGAGGAGGAATGAGCATGGATTATCTGCGATTGAAGAATCACCTTGACAAATTCTTACCGGTGTATGTCACCATCTCTATGCTCCTTGGCTTCATTGTGGGCCTTTATATACATGTGGAGAAGTACAAGGAAATTTTTCACTGGCTAAACTTGGCAGTTGTAATTTCTATGATTTATCCGATGATGATAAATCTTCGCTTAGGGGAGCTTAAGAATTCGGTGAAACAGGGTAAACAGCTTGCCATAGGACTTACCATGGGTCTTATTGTAGCCCCAATTTTGATGTGGTTTCTAATATGGCTCATCGGTCTCTTTTATCCTCTAAGTCCACAACTTGCCCTTGGTTTGATGCTCTCTATGGTTGTGCCTTGCTCTTCCATGAGCATCGCATACACAGGATTCTCCCGTGGAAATTTGGAGCTGGCAACCATAATCGTGGCATTCAGCTTTATCCTCGCTATTATAACAGTTCCGGGATGGCTTGCAATTTACGCCGCATCTTCCAATGTATCTGTTCCAACAATGTTGCTCATAATAACAATAATTGAAGTTGTCTTTGTTCCTATGTTCTTTGGGATTTTAACAAGAGAGGCATTAA
>WAKY01000006.1 GCA_015523135.1 Candidatus Aciduliprofundum sp. | reverse complement strand
GCTATTGCTTTTACCGTTGTTCCGGGACCAAGAATATAGAGAACGTTGTTTTCCATATTTTCAACCACATAGGATGCTATTTCTTTCTTATTTTCCTCAGCAGAACCACTTACATTGGATGCTTCTTTACCCGCTTGCAATAGTGACTTTATTTTTGGAACTCTTAAATACCCGTACAATCTGGCAGAGAGCCTATTCTCTCTAAATGCTTCCTCATCAATGTCTAAAACTTCTTTCTCCTCATACTCACCACTAAATTCATCAATCATCCTCGCTGCCGCCCTTGGGGATAATGCGAATATAGAGCTGAACATCTTAACTCCTGAAGGAATCGCCACCACTGGAACTTTTGAATCTATTGCATCTGCAATATCCCTAGCCGTTCCATCTCCTCCAACAAAAACTAATAAATCTATTTTTTCTTCGAGCATTTCTTTTGCAATTCTCTTTGTATCCTCCGCTTTTGTTTCTTTTCCAATTTTCCCAACCACTTTGTAATTGAAATTAAACTTTTTTATGTGTTCCTCACCCATCATGCCAGGGGCAACTAAAAATAATAAATCTTTTCTTTTTATAAGCGAGAGCGTATCTTCAATTCTCTGTGGAGTTACTGGTCTTGCCCCCAATTCCAGTGCTTTTTTGTATGCTTCCCCATCCGTGCCTTTCAACCCCACACTTCCGCCCATTCCAGCTATTGGATTCACTATTAACCCCACTTTTAACATTTCACTCACCTTAATCATACTCTCTACGTGTTTCTTCATCACAAATAACATACTTTAAGCGTTCTTTCCACTTTTCTGACTTCCATGTTCCTATGGTATTGTGAGTAATATAGTATTTTTGAGGAATTGGATGAGTTCCAAGAACAACCCTGAGGCCATACTTCTCTTCAATAAATTTCTTGAAGTAGTCAATCCATGGGCATGGCGGGTAACCAACCAGAAAACCGGTTGCAAGGTGAATGACTTCAGCACCATTCTTTTTCATCTCAGCGGGTGCATATTCTATATTCCCTCCAGGACAACCACCGCATGTGGTATATCCAACAACTTCAACCTCTTCATTTTTATATATGCTGAAAGCACCTTTTCTTTCCCTTAGAGCTCTAAAACATTTCCCTCCGGCACAGTTGCGATAACGATCGCAGATTATGATTCCTATTTTTACCATCTTTATCGCCTATATCTGCCATGAATTTTTAGGCGAATAAATAGATTTCCTTTTTTCACAAATTTCAAACATTCAAATTTAGACTCCATTCCCATCAGAGCCTCTTTATCATTGGAATCAAATCTTTCTTACCTCTCTCCGCCTCTTTTCTTATTTTCTCCAGTATTTCCTCGGATAGAGGAACTTTTGTTTCCTCGCCTATAAACGATACATCCTTCATTCTTGCATATATTGCTCACAGAATAACAAGGAAATATGCTAGAGGTGATCTTTACAAAGATTTTAGGAAGAAGAGCAATGATGCAACTTTGGAAGATGTGAAGTTTGTAGGTTTGGATAAATTGGTGGATGAAATAAGGGGTATATTTCAAATGGAGAAATTGGCATGAGAGAAATTTCCCAGAGGTAAAGAGCTGGATTAAAGAGCATGATTTAATAATTTCAAAAAAAGCATGGAAATTATGATGTTTAAGTGTTTTTCATGGAATATTTTACATACTTATGGTTAAATGCCCTATGATTGGAGAGGATATTAATACGAATGTAGTAGATGTTGTACTTCCCTATAGATAATTAGAAAAATGGCTGTAAAATTTATATCATTTTTAGGTATACCTAAATTAATGGAGCGTAGATGGAAAAATATTCTTATGGAAGACATTCTTCGTCTCGCTAAGGAAAAAGGAGCCTCGCCAACATTTAAGGATGTTATGGAGGATAGCGGAGTAACAAGGGAGGAGGTGGGAGAGGCTGTTAAGGAATTGGAAAGAAAAAAACTGGTCAAAAGAGAAGGAAATAATATAGTTCTTACAAAGGAGGGAGAAAAAACAGCAGAAGTTATATACAATTATCACAAAACCGTTGAGAAACTGTTTGGACATAAAACTGCGCATTCATTTGAGCACATGGCTGATAAGGTCAAATACCTCCAAATGGCAAAGAATTCAGTCTCCCTCGCCAATTTTGTAGATGGAGAGGAAGGGGTGTTAATAAGCATGCAACTTAAAAATCCAAAAATAATAGCAAGGCTTATTGGGATAGGCCTTGTGCCAGGAACGAGATTTAAGATAGTCAAAGTTAGAGATGATGTTCTGGTTCTTAATATCTCAGGAAGGTTGGTGATTGTTGATAAAAAACTTACAAAAAACCTCTTTGGGGTGAAATCCCTTGAAAGTTCTCTTGATAGGTCAACCTAATGTTGGCAAATCGACGCTATTAAACGCCCTTACGGGTGCAAAGGTAATAATCTCGAATTATCCAGGTACCACAGTGGATGTGAGCGAAGGTACTGCTGTTATAGATGGTGAGAGATGCTTGTTCATAGACACTCCCGGAGCCTACAGTCTCTCGCCTTCAAGTGAGGAGGAAAAGGTTACCGACAGAATCATTCTGGAGGGGGATTATGATATCGTTGTTCAAGTTATTGATGCAACCTCACTGGAAAGAAGTCTTATTATGACCCTTCAACTCGTAGAATTAAGTGTGCCCTTAATACTCGCTCTTAACTTCTGGGAAGAGGCCGAAAAAAGAGGAATTTTTGTTGATGTTTCACTTTTAGAAAAGATACTTGGCATTCCTGTGGTAAAAATAAATCCCGTGAAGAGAGATATTGAAAAACTAAAGAAAAGGTTGAAAGATGCCAGAAAATCATTTTACAAATTTACCTACGATGACCATATTGAGATGGCCATCTCAAAAGTGCTTAATGTGATCGATTATGGAGGAAATTTATTAAGAAGAGGGGTTGCAGTGAAACTGTTAGAGGGTGATCCTGTTGCTTTTGAATTATTTGGTTTCTCAGAATTAGAAAAAATAAAGGAAAGTTTTAGAGAAAAGCATCCAGATATTGAGCGAGATATAATGATAACCCGTGCAGGTTATGCATCCCTTCTCGCCAAGAATGTGGAGAGGATAAGCAGGTTGTATACCAAACTAAGCTGGCTGGACAAGTTGATAATAAACAATGTTTCTGGAGGATTAATATTTACACTTCTTGTGTTTGCTGGCATCTTTGCATCTTTACTTTATATTGGTGGGGGGTTTCAAGATTTTCTTAACTATTATTTTGGCATCCTTCTAAACTCCATTGAGCCGTGGCTTCAGAGCCAGAGTTATTTTGTTAGGCTTCTTCTGGAAAACTCATTAATAGGCTTAGCCGCAGGAATAAGCGTGGCGGTCCCATATATTGGTATATTTTATCTACTTTTAGCTCTTCTTGAGGATAGTGGAGTTTTAGCAAGGTTCATTGTTATCTTGGATAAATTAATGGAAAAACTGGGATTATCGGGAAAGGCAGTCATACCGATTATGCTTGGATTTGGATGTACTGTACCGGCAATAAGGGCTACCAGAATTCTTCCAAATTTTAGGGATCGCCTCAAGGTTGCTATACTTTATATAACGGTTCCTTGCTCCTCAAGGAGCGGAATAATTTTTGGTGTTGTTGGACATTATGCAGGTGCTGCTTACGCTATTGGAATATACCTTGCTGCCTTCTTTATCTTTATTATTACAGCTAAGATATTCAATGTTGTTATTCCTCAAGAAGAGCATTACCTCATTGAGGATCTTCCTCCCTACAGGAGACCACTAGTCAAGAATATGGTAGTAAAGGCATGGGTAAGGATGAAAGATTTTGTTTATATTGTGATTCCTCTCCTTATCGTAGGTGGTATGGCTTATGGTATCGTTGCATATTATAATCTTGTGAAGCCAATTGTAGAGCCTTTCCGCTTTTTGACCGTTGGCTGGCTACATTTACCAGAGGAGACAATTATCCCTCTTCTCTATGGATTCCTTCAAAAAGATTTGGTTCCAGCAATGCTTGCCAATGCATTGGGAACTGCGAATTTCTCAGATATCATGACAAAAACTCAATTATTCACATTTGGACTTGCATCGACATTTCAGGTTCCATGCATAATAGCATTCGGAATGCTGATAAAAGATTTTGGAATAAAAAGAGCATTATTGATTGAAATTTCGACATTCTTCTATGGGATGCTGTGGGCAGGTTTAATTATGAGACTCATCCTTTTATTTTCCTCAATATGATTTCATCATATCTATTTCTGTCCTTAGGTTAATGGGTTTGGCATAATAAGGTGCGCTTGTTATAATTATATCAACCAAAGGCGCATAATCTTCGATGTTTCCTTCGTTTAGGTCTCCCCCAACTGCAATTTTGATATTTGGATTTGTTTTTTAAGATTTGGTATAAGGGCTTTGATTTCATCAATGGTAAAATGATCCAATAAAAGAATATCTCCAATTTTAGCGTATTTTATTGCTTCTTCTTTACTGCGAGGCTCAATTTCAACTTTTTTGAGAATCTTTATTTGTCCAATATCTCCCTTAATATTTAAGTG
>WAKY01000005.1 GCA_015523135.1 Candidatus Aciduliprofundum sp. | reverse complement strand
TCACAATTCCCTCGTCCCCAAGAGAGAAAATCTTGGATGCGTAAGAGTTAATAACTCCCATGTGTCCATCTTCCCTGATTAACAACACAATTTTATCTTTGCAAACATTATCAATTTCATCCTTGGTAAGGTATCTTTTATACTTCCAAAAACTCTCGTCCCAGCCCCTACCAATTACCATCTTCTTTTTCTTGCATTCTTCTTTGACCATATTCAAAATCTCTTCTCTTCCCTTGTTCGTCAAATCCAATGTCCCATGCATAAGTGCAATATTGCTAAGATGAGTGTGAGAATCGCAAAATGCTGGAAGAACCAACGCTCCTTTCAAATCAATCTTTCTTGGCTCCGATGGCAAATTTCCCTTGCCTAGTTTCTCAATTTTATTGCCTCTTATGAGGATATACTCATAATCTTCGTTTCCAAATATCCGAGCGTTGTAGAGGAGCATAGGTAGATATTGAAATCTTCTATAAAAATTGTGAGTAAAGTTTATTTATCCTGTGTATATCCTTTCTTATGCGCTTATTTGGCACCAACGGAATTCGCGGCAAGATTGGAGAGGATTTCACTCCTGGTTTCTTGGTCAATGTGGGGCGTGCAATTGGCACATATTTGCCCCTTGGCTCAAATGTGATTCTTGGCACGGATACAAGGGTGTCTGCAAATATGGTGAAAGATGCTGTAATCTCAGGGCTCCTTTCAGCAGGGGTGAATGTAATAGATATAGGCATTGCTCCAACTCCTGCAATACAACTCTACACAAAGAGACATGGAGATTTTGGAATAGCAATAACGGCAAGTCATAACCCTCCCGAATTCAACGGAGTTAAGGCAATAGCTCCAGATGGAACCGAATTGCCAAGAAATGAGGAGGAGAAAATTGAGGAAATATACTTCTCAGGCAATTTCAGAAATGTAGAATGGAATAAAGTCGGAAACTATAAGAGAAGAGAGGATGCAAATGAAGAGTATGTAAATTCCATTCTTTCCTTAGTCGATGTGGAGAAAATAAAAGAAAAGCATTTCAAAGTAGTGCTAGATTGTGCAAACGGTGCTTCTTGCTTCACTTCCCCGTATCTCCTTGAAAAACTTGGTTGCAAAGTAATATCATTGAATTGCCAGCCAGATGGAAGATTCCCCGGACACAACAGCGAGCCAAAGCCAGAGAATCTCAAAGACCTTGTGGAAATGGTTAAGGCAACGAATGCAGATTTGGGAATAGCACATGATGGGGATGCAGACCGCGCTATATTTGTGGATGATAGAGGAAGGTACTTGTACGGAGATAAAACTCTTGCTCTCGTTGCTAGGGAAATTGTAAGGGAGAAAAAGGGTATAGTTGTAACTCCAGTAAGCTCCTCTCTAGTTCTTGAAGAAGTTGTTAAGAAAGAAGGGGGGAAGGTAGTTTATACAAAGGTAGGCGCTCCAATAGTAGCAAGAAAGATGATTGAAGAAGGTGCTATATTTGGAGGAGAGGAAAACGGAGGCCTAATATTTCCAGAGTATCAGTACTGCAGAGATGGCGCCATGGCTCTAGCCAAACTTCTTGAAATTTTAGCAAAGAAGGAGAAGAATTTGAGTGAGCTAGTAGATGAACTTCCAAAGTACACACAAATGAAGATAAGCGTGGAATGCAAGAATGAGAGAAAAGGGAAAGTACTGGAAGAATTAAAAGAAAGAGTAAAAGGAGAGAATTTAAACACATTGGATGGTGTAAAGATTATGGGCAAGGACTGGTGGGTCCTAATCCGTCCATCTGGAACAGAGCCAATATACAGGATATATGCAGAGGCAAAAGATGAGAATATTTTAAAAGAGATAGTAGAAAAATATAGGAAAATTTTAGAAGATATAATCAAAAGTGTGTAATTCCCAAAAATTTAAGTTAATTATATTCCATATCCCTTTTATCATGTGGATTGGTTCAGTAACAAATGGCCCAGGCACAATATATCTAATAGTAGGGCTTTTAATGATACTGGGTCTATTATTTGGGTATCTTTTTAGAAAAATTCATCTTACTGATGTTCTTGCATATCTTTTTGCTGGTTTACTTTTAACACTACTTGGATTTAAGGCATCTACCACATTTTTCAATGTTATAACAAGTGCAACATTATCTCTTGTGGGATACATTGTTGGATTGAGTTTTTCAAAAAATTTCTTAAAGAGAATGGGAAGAAAAGTTATGATCATACTTGTAGTTGAAGTTATAGTTACTTCTATCTTTGTAATGCTCTTTGTTTACGCTTTCACAGGTGACATGGCACTAGCGGTACTATTGGGATCCTTAGCCCCAGCAACTGCTCCTGCAGGCACCATAGCAGTTTTCCGCTCTCTATCCTCCCATGGGATATTAACAGATGTGGCTACAGCCGTTGTTGGCCTAGATGATGCTGCAGGTATAATAATGTATGTTATAGGAATAATTTGGACAAAGGGATTACTTGGCTACCATGTAACTATAGAGACAGCAATAATCCATGCTCTATGGGAAATATTTGGGGCTTTTATCCTTGGAGGATCTCTTGGGTTCATATTTGGATATATAGGAAGGAAAAAATCGTTTACCCCTGAGCAAAATCTCATTTTAGGAGCCGCAGTTGCACTTCTTGGATGGGGATTTGCATCTGTAATTGGAGTATCAAATATTCTAACTGCAATGGCAATAGGCATGGTTGTTGTGAATATGAACGAAGAGCTGGGAATAAGCAGTTATAGGGCAATCGATGCAATAATGACCCCAGTATACATTCTCTTCTTTGGAGCCATAGGTATGGAAATAAATTTCACCTTGCTGGCTGCTACCTGGGCTGTTGCCATAGTTTATTGTGCTGGTAGAACGGTTGGTAAGGTGATAGGGTGTAGCTTGGGTTCATGGATGGCTAAGGCAGAAGAGAAACTCAAAAAATATTTGGGCATTGCGCTTCTAAATCAAGCAGGTGTAGCTGTAGGATTGGCAGCTCATGCGGCTCAAGAGCTTGGAGGTACTTATTTGGGTGCAATAGTAATAACACAAATTGCGGTTACTACGGCAATATTCCAGATAGCATCGCCCTTAGGCACACAATATGCTGTAAAGAAGGCTGAAGAAGCAATAAATGTATAGCGTTATGTTTTCTTAAGCATAACAATATACAACAAGAAAAATTTAAATATGATAGTGTTGTAAATCTAATTTGGAGGTAATAATATGTATGGATACCATGGAAAAATAGCAAGAATTAATTTATCCACAGGAAAAATATCGGTGGAAAAGATTGATGAAGATTTTGCAAAAAAATGGCTTGGTACAAGGGGCTTTGGAATACATACCCTTTTGAAAGAGATAGACCCAAAAGTAGATCCATTAAGCGAGGGAAACAAAATAATATACTCTACTGGTCCTTTAACAGGAACGTCAGCACCAACCGGTGGAAGGTATATGGTCATAACCAAAAGTCCCCTTACAGGATACATTGCAATGGCGAATTCGGGTGGATTTTTCGGTGCGGAGCTCAAATTTGCAGGCTGGGACTATCTGATAGTTGAGGGAAAGAGCGAGAATCCCGTGTATATATCAATTAAAGATGATGATATAGAGATAAAGGATGCATCGCATATATGGGGAAAGAGAGTTAGCGAGACTGAGAAAATACTATTGGAAGAATTTGGAGACAAGCATGCCCAGATTGCATCAATAGGCCCTGCTGGAGAGAACCTTGTAAAATTCTCAGCAATAATGAATAATGGGCATAGAGCAGCAGCAAGGGGAGGCGTAGGAGCAGTAATGGGAAGTAAGAAATTGAAAGCAATTATAGTTCGAGGACATAAGAAAACTCCCTTAGCTGATAGGCAGAAGTTCATAAGCGTTGTAAAAGAGAAGATTAACAAATTGAAGAATGACCCTGTTGCAGGAAGCGGTTTGCCAAAGTATGGAACTGCCGTTCTTGTAAACATAATAAATCAAAATGGATTATATCCAACGAG
>WAKY01000004.1 GCA_015523135.1 Candidatus Aciduliprofundum sp. | reverse complement strand
TATGCCCGTTATAAGCGATACCAAGGTAATTGTTCAGGGAATAAGAGAAAATTATAGAGAATTGAAAAGAGAAATTGAGAAGCTTATCTCTTCTTCAGAACAGCAGTAAATCCCCTAATTTCCAAAATTTCGGCATTCACATCCCTAGCTAATTTCTCAATTTTATCCTTGAAATTCTCCCTATCCGCGTTTTGCAAGAATTTTATCTTGATTATCCTTCTCTTTTTTAACTGCTCCTTTATCTCTCTTTTCACTCCATCCGTTATTCCTCCCTTGCCTATCTGCACCGTTGCTTTTATATCCATAGAAAGAGTATCGAGGCCTTTAATAAAATATTTATCTATTCATTTCATGTGGAAATTATGCGAGAAATTAGAGCCCCCAGAGGCACAAAATTGAATGCAAAATCATGGCAAACTGAGGCACCATTGAGATTGCTTATGAATAATCTTGACCCTGAGGTGGCTAAGGACCCTGCACATCTCATTGTTTATGGAGGTACTGGCCGCGCCGCTAGGAATTGGGAATCATTTGATGCAATTGTGAAAACTCTCAAAGAGATGGAAAATGATGAAACTCTACTTGTTCAGAGCGGAAAGCCTGTGGCTGTGTTCAAGACGCATGAGTGGGCTCCCCGCGTTCTCATTGCAAATTCAAATCTCGTGCCCAAATGGGCCAACTGGGAATACTTCCGCGAGTTGGAAGAGAGAGGTTTGATAATGTACGGGCAGATGACTGCTGGCTCATGGATTTACATAGGTACTCAAGGAATTTTGCAAGGTACATATGAAACTCTATATGCAGTTGCACTCAAAGAATTTGGGCAGCATGATTTGGCAGGTAAATGGGTTCTTTCTTCAGGGTTAGGAGAAATGGGAGGTGCTCAACCTCTCGCCATAACTATGAATAACGGCGTGGGAATAATTGTAGAGGTGAATAAATGGGCAATAGACCGCCGCCTTAAGGGAGGATATCTTGACACATGGACCGATAGTTTAGACGAAGCGTTAAAGATGAAGGATGAGGCACTCAAGGAAGGAAAGCCATTAAGCATAGGATTGCTTGCCAATGCTGCGGATGTTTATCCAGAACTCGTGCGTAGAGGCATTGTGCCAGATGTTGTTACAGATCAAACTGCCGCTCATGACCCATTAAATGGATACATACCTGCGGGATACACGGTAGAAGAAGCAGCAGAGTTGAGGGAGAATAATCCTGAGAAGTATCTTGAAGAAGTACGCAAGTCCCTGCGCAAGCATGTGCCAGCCATGGTATGGTTCAAAGAGCATGGAGCAAAGGTATTTGATTATGGAAATAACATAAGGGCACAGGCAAAGGAAGCTGGAGTGGAGGATGCATTCAAAATCCCTGGCTATGTTCCCGAATACATTCGCCCCCTATTCTCTGAAGGAAGTGGGCCATTTAGATGGGTTGCGTTGAGTGGCAATCCCGAGGATATATACGAAACGGATAAAGTTATAAAGAAATTGTTCCCGGATAATAAACATCTTGTGCAGTGGATTGACAAGGCAGAGGAGCATGTGAAATGGCAGGGATTGCCTGCAAGAATATGCTGGTTAAACTTTGGAGAGAGGGAAAAAGCAGGGTTAGCATTTAACGAATTAGTTCGCGAGGGTGTAGTGGATGCACCCATAGCTATTGGCAGGGACCATCACGACACGGGAAGTGTTGCCTCTCCTTACAGAGAGACGGAGAGAATGAAAGATGGAAGTGATGCCATTGCCGATTGGCCCATTTTGAATGCCATGCTCAATGTTGCCTCTGGTGCTACTTGGGTGTCATTCCACCATGGAGGTGGAGTTGGCATAGGATATTCTTTGCATGCGGGTATGGTAATCGTTGCAGATGGAACGAAGCTCGCTGAGCAGAAACTTGCAAGGGTATTGCATAATGACCCTGGCTTGGGTGTAGTGCGCCACGCTGATGCTGGATACGAAATAGCAATAAGAACTGCAAAGAATAAAGGCATCTGGATGCCAATGCTCAAATAATTTTCTTCTTTTTTCTCCGAATTCTTTATATACAAAATATCTTTATGGGAGCAAAAGAAAAGGGCTAGCCAGACGCCATGGGCAATCTGGCCCGCGAACACGCCCAAAAAATGTGTTTTGGGCGTAGTGACGGCGTCACGGCTCCTGCGAGGTGAAAAATATGGGAAGTGCACATCATCCTAGACGAGGCTCTATGGCGTATTATCCGAGAAAGAGAGCAGCAAGTCCTATTCCTAGAATCAGGACTTGGCCAGAGATAGAAGACGGTCCCAGGATTCAGGGTTTTGCCGGCTATAAAGCTGGAATGACCCATGTGTTTACCATTGACTGGAGAAAGCATACTACAACTGCAGGTCAAGAGATATGGACTCCTGTTACCGTTATTGAGGTTCCACCTATGAAGGTAGCAGGTGTTAGGTTTTATGAAAGAACTATGTATGGACTGAAAAGCATAGGTGAGGTATGGGATGAAAATCTTGACAAAGAACTTGCAAGGAGATTTCCATTACCTAAGGAATACAGCAAGGATAAGGCCTTAGAGAAAATTAATAGCGATATTGAAGATATTCGTTTAATCGTTCATACTCAGCCCAAGTTGGTTAGCGGCGTGCCTAAAAAAGCACCTGATATTATGGAAATTCGTGTAGGAGGAGGCACAATTGATGCCCGCAAAGAGTATGCCTTAAACTTGTTGGGTAAGGAAATCAAATTTTCAGATTTTAAGAGTGATGGTAAATTTGTTGATGTAATTGCCATAACAAAAGGCAAAGGTTTTCAAGGCCATGTTAAGAGATTTGGTATAAAACTTTTGCATCATAAGAACAGAAAGCATCGCCGTATGATAGGTACCCTTGGTCCTTGGCATCCTGACTGGGTTCGTTATACTGTTCCTCAAGCAGGCCAAACGGGCTATCATCAGAGAACGGAATATAATAAGAGAATTGTGAAATATGTGGATTTTGTAGAGGAGAACGGTGAGAAGAAGCTTGCCTTGGATATAACTCCAAAGGGTGGTTTTCCACATTATGGGGAGGTTAAGAACGAGTATGTTTTAATTCATGGCTCTGTTCCAGGTCCAGCAAAGAGGCTAATAAGATTCCGAGATCCAGTTAGACAAATATTAGAGGATGTGGAAGGCATTGAAATCACCTATGTTTCTCTCGAGTCAAAGCAGGGGGTGTGATGAATGCGTGTTAATGTTTACACAGTTAATGGAGAGGTAAAGAGACAAATAACCCTTCCAAAGTTTTTCAATTATCCCTATAGGCCAGATTTAATAAAAGAAGCAGTTAGAATATTCCAGCTAAATAGGGTTCAGCCCCATGGTGTTAGCCCCACAGCAGGTATGCGTCGTGTTGCAGAATCTTGGGGTCCTGGGCATGGCATATCAAAGATGGTTCCACGTGTTGGACATACTTCAAGAGGTGCTATAATTCCAAACACTGTTGGTGGTAGAGCGGGACATCCTCCAACAACTCAAAAAGTTTGGGAGAGAAAGATGAACATAAAAATGCGCCGCTTGGCAAAGTATTCTGCATTATCAATGACTGCAAATAAGGTTATGGTTGCCAATAGGGGTCACAAATTCTCTCCCGATATAACTTTGCCTGTTGTTGTTGAGGATGAATTTGAGAATATAGGAACTGTGAAAGAGGCTATAAAGGTCTTGCAGAATTTGGGGGTTTATGAGGATATCATAAGGGCTAGTGAGAAGCGCATTCGTGGAGGAAAGGGCAAAAGAAGGGGTAGAAGATACAAGAAAAAGAAGAGCGTTTTGATAGTAGTTTCAAACAAGAACAATGTTCTAAAAGGTTTCAGAAATTTGCCTGGGGTAGATATTGTTACTCCTAATGAGTTAAATGCAGAAATTCTTGCTCCAGGAACCCATGCAGGTCGTTTGGCCATTTTTACAGAAAGTGCTATAAAGGAGATCAGGAGGTGGGCTAAATGACATTTCATCCAACAAGAGTTATAATTAAGCCCTATGTGACAGAAAAAACCCTTTTGCTCATAGAAAAAGAAAATAAGCTTACATTCATAATAAGAAGAAGTGCAACAAAGGCACAGGTTAAGAATGCAATAGAGCG
>WAKY01000003.1 GCA_015523135.1 Candidatus Aciduliprofundum sp. | reverse complement strand
TTCTTCCATAAATCTTCTAAGGGCAACAATGTCCGAAGCGCTACGGGTGAATGAAGCGGCAATGAAATCTACAGGTATAAGAGCTTTCATAAATTCCCTATCTCTCTCTTGAATGTATGGGATTGGAATATGGATGCTTGGAATATTCACCCCTATGTGTGGCGCAATTATGCCTCCCTGAATAACCTCAGCTATTGCTACACCATCTTTTACCACCCTTATTCTCAGCTCAATTTCACCATCATGAATAAGCAAGTATGTGCCCGGAGATAAATGCTCATACACGATTTTTTGATTTAATTCTATATCTCCATCCTCACCTATGCTCACCTTTTCTCCATTCTTAACGAATTTCTTCTTGCATTCTGCAATTCTAATTTCAGGACCCTTTATATCTAGCATTATAGCCGTGTTTTTTCCTAATTCCTCTGAGAGCTTTTCAAATTTATTCTTCATATCCTTGTGCTCCTCTATAGTGCCATGTGCCACATTTAACCTTGCTACATCTGTACCCGCTTTTATTATCTCTCGCATCTTCTCTTCTTCTTTTACAGCTGAACCCAGAGTTGCAATAATCTTAGTTTTTCTCATTAATCTCACCATTATTTTGGAAGCATTAGCTTTATCTCAGCAAGATTATCTCCCTCGGTTTTTTCTATCAAAATATCCTTGGCACCTGTTATCTCAGCGATCCTTTTCAAGGAAGAATAAGAGGCCTTGACCATTCTTCTTATCCTTAAATGCACAATCCACTCACCGAAAAAATTCTCATAAATCTGGATGACTTCAAATAGGTTATCATCCATCTTCCCAAGCTCTTGATTCAATTTTAATACCGCATCTTCCGGATTCATAAAGCTCCCCTTTTAATCATAGTAACTCCAGGGATATATATTTTCTTCTCAACAACCCTCATTACCTGAGTAATTATAAGGGCAAATGTTAGGTAAATGAGAGCTACTACTAACCACACTTCTGCATACATAAATGTAGCAGCAGCTACTACTTTGGCTTGATACATGATTTCTGGGACTGCTAATAGCATGGCAAGAGATGAGTATTTTAACAGGTATATTATTTCATTTGTCCAGCTAGGGAGCATGATTCTAAAAGCTTGGGGAAATATTATCTTTGTAATGATTTGCCATTTTGACATCCCCATTGCTATGCCCGCCTCAGATTGACCAGATTCTATTGCATTGAAAGCTCCTCTAATGTATTCTGCCTGATAGGCTGCACTGTTTATCATCATACCTATTGCGGCAGCCCAGAATACATTCATAACAAAACTCGGAAAATATTCCCTGATTAAGAGAGGTAAACCAAAGCCAATTATGTATAGTTGAAGAAGCATGGGGGTACCTCTTATTAGCTCAATGTATCCCACAGATAACCATCTGAAAAATCCCTTACTGTATGTACGGGCTACTGCCAATGGAAATCCTAAAAGAAAGCCACCCAACATGCCCAGAGCTGTTAATTCTAAAGTTACCACAATTCCTTGAGATATTTGTGAAACTATGAACTCCAAACTCAAGAGTTTTCACCTCTTGAATATAGCTCGAATATTCTACCTAGAAATTCCTTAGTTTCCTTCTTTTTGGGGTTGTATATTATTTCTTTGGGCGTACCTTTCTCCCATATAACTCCATTGTAGAAGAATAGAACTTCATCTGCAACACTTAGGGCGAAGCCTATTTCATGGGTAACTACGAGCATCGTTACATGCTTCTTTGCCAAATTCTTCATAACATCTAAAACCTCACCAACTAGCTGAGGATCCAGAGCTGATGTGGGCTCATCAAATAATATAATTTCCGGATCCATGGCTAGAGCTCTTGCAATAGCCACTCTCTGTTGTTGTCCCCCAGATAACTGCGCTGGATATTTATCTGCCTCATTTTCAAGTTTAACGGCTTTTAATGCTTGATAAGCTCTCTCGGTTGCCTCTCTATCATCTATTTTCTTTACTACCTTTAACCCTATTTTTACATTATCAAGTGCAGTTAAATGCTTAAATAAATTAAAATGTTGAAATACAAAACCAATCTTTGAGCGTATTTCCCTTATATCAACATCTTTTGAAGTTATATCAATCCCGTTAAAATAAATCTTTCCACCATCAGGCTCTACAAGTCTGTTTAAGCACCTTAGCATTGTGCTTTTACCTGCACCACTTGGCCCTATTACAACCTTTGTTTCTCCGCGATTTATGGAGAATGAAACACCTCTAATAACTTCATTTTTTCCGTATCTCTTTTTTAAATTTATTACCTTCAGAACTTCCTCAGGCACGAATCATACCCCCTACACCTTTTATTTTGTATTTCTTGCTCAAATAACCTGCAAAATAGCTTACGCTTAGAACCATTGCCAAATAAATTAGTCCTGCCATGCCATAATAGAGGAAAGGCTCAACGGTTACAGCCACTAATTGATTTGCCCTAGCAGTGAGTTCTATTATTCCTATTGCAAGGGCAATTGATGTATCTTTGAGAACTATCGTGTATTCATTCATCCATGCAGGTAGTGAGAATCTAAGAGCCTGTGGCAGAACTACATGCATTATAATTTGACCGTTTGACATTCCTAAGGATTGAGCTGCTTCTACTTGACCTTTATCAACAGCTTGTATGCCACTTCTGAATATTTGGGATTGATAAGCAGAAGATCTAATACCCAATCCAACGATAGCTGCCAGAAATGGGGACATCCCAATACCAAGCATTATGGGTATGGAGAAGAAGAGTATGAAATAGATGGCCAATAATGGTATGCCCCTAATTATATTTTCATATCCTATGGCTATGCCTTTTACTATCTTTCCTCCATAAACTTCAGCAATTGCAACAATTATCCCCAAAATAAAACCAAGAAAAATTGAAAAAAATGAAAGTATAATGGTTATCTTTGCGCCAGCCAATAACATCCCTATGGCTGCCTGTAAGGTAACCTCCATGTCTTATCAGCCTCAGGAGCTTGAGCCAAAGTATTTGTTTACTAGCTGGTTCCACTCTGGTGAGTTCATTATTTCATCGAGAGCACTGTTTATCTCATTTAGCAGCTTCGTATTTCCCTTCTTCACAGCAATTCCATAGGTTTCTCCAGTTTCGAATGTATGAATTATTTTTACATCATACTTGTGCACAAAGTTCTGTGCTACAGGTGTATCTACCACAATGACATCAATTTGACCATTTACAAGAGCTTGTACGGCTTCTACATAACTTGGATAACTCTTTATCGTGGCATTATCCTTGCCTACTTTCTCTGTTACATATGATTCTCCAGTGGTTCCTGTTTGTACACCTATCTTTAATCCATGCAAATCTTCGGGTGAGTTCACAACTAAATTGGAATCTTTTCTAACAACTACAGCCTGGTCCGCATGCCAATATGGCTTACTGAAATCCACTACTTTTTCCCTTGCTGGGGTTATTGTCATTCCAGCTATGGCTACATCTATAGTGCCTGCCTGTAGTGCTGGAATTAGAGAGTCAAATTCCATATCTTTTATTTCCACTTTGTCATATCCTATTTTGTGCGCAATCATTGTTATGAGATCTATGTCAAATCCAACTACTTGATGTGTGTTTGGGTCCACATACTCAAATGGTGGAAATCCAGAAGCTGTTCCCACAACAAGCACTTTCTCCTCCTTTGCAGGCGGAGTAAAAGCATAGTACGCTGCTACCCCTGCTATTATTAGGATTATCACTATAATTATGGTGTATAGCACCTTTTTATCCATCTTACCACCTACCAAGATTAATGAGCAATAATGTATTTAAATCTTGTTATTTGTTACCACAACTCTAGATTTTTAGAAAATTTTATATAGAAGAACATTTTTGCTAAAAATATGGCAATGGAGGAGTATGTATTTGAATTGCAAGAATTGAAAAACAAAGCACCAAAGATATTTGGCATACCCACAGGAACAAAATTAGATGAGATGTTTTACGCGGTCAATTATGATGAAAAACAAGATAAATTCATTAAAAAACCGTTAGGCGGTATACCTTACCTCTCCGTTATGAACATAACTGGCATTCCAGATACTGGTAAATCTTTGCTTGTTGAGCAATTCGCAGTTTATCAAGCTGCTCGCAATTATCCTGTTTTATTTGTAACTGTTGAGTCTCCAGCTCATTTTCTTTACACATCTTTGAAGCAGAAAGCACAAGTATTGGGTTTAGATTTTGAAAAAGTAGAGGAAAATGTGATAGTGATAGATGCCTCTCAAAATGCAGAATTAAGGGAGAATATGAACTCGTTGCTAGATACCATGGCCTATGCAATAAAGAAGAAAAATACGAAGAATGTGGTAATAGATTCAGTAACTGGGTTGTATGAGCATAGGGAAGTTTTAGCTAGACAGATTGTTAGGCAATTATTCAATTTCCTCAAGAAATGGAATCAGACAGCACTGCTGGTATCGCAAAAGAGATCTTCGCAGAGCAGCGAAACGGCGGAGGCAGCAGGAGGTCTTGCTGTGGCACATATAGTTGATGGCACAGTTGTAATGGATAAGGAGATAATAAGTAGCAAATGGAGTGCATCCTTGTATCACAAAAAGATAGGAGAGGTGGTTCGCACAATACGCATTGATGGATGCCGCCTCGTGCCTCATTCCTCAGACACCTATATTTTTGAGATAACCGATACTGGCTTAATAGATATAAAAGAGCCATTGAGCAAGATAGCGGGAGGTGATTGAGATGGAGGTTATAGGAAAGCCCGTAAATGAGAAAAATATAGATTCCATTGCAGAGAGAATATTCCACGAGAGCATCAGAATCCTTGGGGGCTTGAGAAATTTAGTGGAATATAGAAACTTAACATGGCTTCCAAGCTTGGCAGAGGCAGCGTATGTAATTGCATTAAAAAATGAGTCCATAAAGACAAATAGGGAGATAGCAGAGTACCTTGGTATAACTGAGCAAACGGTGAAGAATATTCTAAGTGCGGATGAGAACAGGGTAATGGAGTATTTGAAGGGCGAGGCAAAGGAGAAAGAGCATATTGCTGGGGGCCTAGCAAAGCTTGCTTACAAGGCAATAAAGGAGCATAGGGATAATTTAGAAGAAAGAATAGAGGCAATGGAAGAGGGTGCAAAGAGCTTGG
>WAKY01000002.1 GCA_015523135.1 Candidatus Aciduliprofundum sp. | reverse complement strand
TATGACCTCTCCCGCATCCTCAGGCACCGTTGCATTCTCCATATTTCCATTCTTGTAATAGTAAACTGGCTTGCCATTTACAGTGTTATTGATTATCTCCTGAGATGAAAATGTGCTTTCATCCCCAGATAGAACTATCCCGTTATTTATCACAACATTATCCTTTATCAGAGAAAATTGGGAATATGCAACTAAAATGCCCTCTCCTGCATTATTGGATATTTTATTGTCAAAAATCGACGTGTAGGTAGCTGCCCATAGCCATATTCCTGCTTCAAATGGAAATTCACAATGACAGCCATTGTTGGATACGTTGTTATCATAAATCTTGGTGTGAGAAGAATCTCGGATTCCTATCCCATAAAATTTATTATGAACTATTGTGTTATTATCTATAATATTGTTTTCTGTTGTACTCGTACCCACTATGAACATCCCTGTCAGAGATACTCCAAATGTATTGTTCTCTATGACATTATTAGTTATTCTATTACTAGTTGCAGAGTCCAATGTTATGCCAAATCCATAGTTATCTGTAATATTGTTATTGATGATCTCATTGTTTGAAGATTGCAGAGACAATCCTATAGTATCACCATTTTGATGAATCTCATTTCCTTTCACAGTATTGTTGTAGCCATCTATAATCTCAATAGCTTCCAACGAGTTATTTATTTCGTTATCTTTAATACTTACATACATGCTTCCTGCTATCATAATTCCTACACCGTAATTCTCATACAGCAAATTATTTTCCAATATGCCATTTTCAGAATTATACAGGATTATAGCCCCTCCATAATAAGTATAAGGATATTGATACCCGTAAGAAGTGAAATTGAAAATACTGCAATTCTCAATGATGAAATACTTGCTCACATTTCCAACATATATGCCATAGTTAGAACCATGAGCGTCTATCTTCCATCCTGAGATTATGTACGGGTCATCCTTCGTTCCACTTCCTGAAACCACTCCATTTGCAGATGTGAAATCTGCATTGCTGTTTATCCTTATTGGTGAATGTGGTGTATACCTACTTTCATCCACACTAATTTTAACCTTTTTAAAATTAATATTTCTATAGCTAAGATTGTTATCATTCCAATCTGCAAATCTATAAGGAGGTATAACCCCATACGAGTAATTCAGCCATGGAAGATAATGCTCCATATGGCTCATTGATATATTTTTGTAATTACTCCACCAATAGGAAATCTCTCTATTAAAGCTTCTAAAATCTTTCTCAGAAAATGGTATTCTGTGATTTGAATGATGTGCACGCAATGGATGATAACCCTGAGTATGTGGACGGATGTTCTTTATACTCGCAGAAAAATGTGAATTATCGGGAGTAGGTGTATTGTGAATGGCAGATTTTGAGAGTTTATTATCCTGTAAATGACTATTTGAACTTTCCCCATTTATTACAACCACAACTCCACTAAAAATCATCAAAAGAACTAAGGAAACTACTAATACCTTCGCAATTCTATCACTCTTCGTTTCCACCACCTTCTATGCAACAGCAAGAGATATGTAATTTAGATTATAAATACCTTATGGAATAATATAAATAAAGATTTATTCTATTTGTTAGCTCCAAACGCAAGCACTCTTATGAAAATTATTTTATCAATCATCGCATATCTCGGCTCATGGAGAGAAAGGACTATCTCAAGCGCGTTGAGCTGCTTAAAGAATTAAGGAATATGGGCATAGATCCATACCCGCAGAGCACGCCTATAACAAATTATATAGAGGAAATTGTAAAAGAGCCCGAGAATTTTATGGGCAAAAAGGTTGCAGTTGCGGGCAGGTTATACGCTCTGCGTTTTCATGGAAAGGTTGCTTTTGGAGACTTGCGAGATAATGGTTACAATATTCAGGGCTTTTTCCGCATGGATATTTTGGGGGAGGAACAGTACAAGTTCTTGAAGAAATATGTGGATAGGGGTGATTTTCTCTGGCTCCGCGGTGAGGTAACCCGCACAAAGAAAGGCGAGCTAAGCGTATTGGCAGAAGAGATTAAGCTTGCCTCAAAAGCCTTATACGATTTACCCCACGAGTGGTTTGGTATAGAAGACACAGAAAAAAGGTACAGGCAGAGGTACTTAGATTTGATGTTCAATAAGAGTGCATTTGAGACATTTATAAAGAGGAGTACCATTGAGAGGGAAATACGTATGTTTCTCTGGAACAGGGGATTTTTAGAGATGGAAACTCCAGTGCTCCAACCCATATACGGTGGAGCCAATGCCAAGCCATTCAAAACGCATGTAAATGCTATAGATCGTGACTATTACCTCCGCATCTCTGATGAATTATATCTAAAAAGGCTTATAGTTGGCGGGTACAACAAGGTATTTGAGATAGCCAAAGATTTTCGCAATGAGGATATTGACACTTCCCACAATCCAGAATTTACAATGATCGAAATTTACCAATCCTATGTAGATTACAATGATATGATGGATCTGACAGAATCTATAATCAAGCATGTAGCTCAAGTAATTGGTGTAGACAAAGTTAAGTTTGGTGATTACGAGCTAGATTTCACCAAGCCCTTTAGAAGAGAGAAGATGCTGGACATGCTGGCAAAGAGAGGAATAGATGAAAATACGAGCGATGAAGAAATTAAAGCAATGTTGGATGAATACAAGATAAAAATGCCCCAGTACAATCGCGGCTTGGCTTTGGGCAAGCTATTTGAGAGAGTTTGCGAAGAAGATCTTATCCAGCCTGTCTTCGTTATAGATCATCCCCGGGAAACTACTCCTCTATGCAAGCTTCATAGAGAGGATGATAGGCTAATAGAGAGATTTGAGTTGTACATGGGAGGTATAGAACTGGCCAATGGATACACAGAGCTCAACGATCCTCTATTGCAAGAGAAGTTCTTCCGAGAGGAGGTAGAGCGCAGAACTCTAGGAGATGAAGAGGCACATCAGTACGATGAAGATTTCATAGAAGCTTTAAGATGGGGCATGCCTCCAATGGGTGGCGTGGGCATAGGCATAGACCGCTTAACCATGCTATTAACTGGCAATACCAGCATAAAGGAAGTGATCCTCTTCCCAATCCTGGCACCCAAGGCATAAAAAATATATCAAAATAAAATAATATCCATCCATGCCAAAGCTCACAGCTCTCATACTTATAACTCTTTTAATTTTATCACCATACCCAATGGTATCCGCTCATTCCCAGCTTCCTAATTTTAAAAATGTGAAAATCAATGGAAATAATGAATTGCATAATTTTGTAGAGAAAAACTATTTTTCAGGCTCAGGCATTCCCTCAGATCCTTACATTATAATAGATAATTTTGAAAACTTAGTGCTTGAAAACATATCCGCAAGAGTTATTTTTGAAAACTGCATTTTTGAATATGGGCATTTCAAAGCCATCAATGTAAGCAATATTGCAATCCAAAATTCATCATTTTATGGAGAAAATTTTAATATAGTAAATGCTGAGAACTTGAAATTTGAAAATGTCTATATAAGTGATGAGGATTTCTTTAAGAATGTTCATAATTTATATATGCAAAACATTTCAAGTCAATATTCCTCGCTTGTTAAATTCTTTAACTCAAGAAATATTCAATTGAGGGAGTGGAAGGGGACAATTGACTCAGAGTTTTACAATGTAGAAAATCTTAGTATATCAGGTATGAATCTTACGCGGAGATATCACATTACTCTGGATAATCTAAGCATAAATGCCACGCAGGGATACGATATAACTCTGGATACTGTGAAAAATGCAACTCTCAATAACATAAAATCTGCATATCTATCCATTGATAATTCTGAAAATGTGCATATATCCTCCTTAAAAATCAACAACTCTTGGGACTCGAGTACACATCTGGACACCTATAACTCCACCAAAGTGAGCATAGAAAATGCAAATGTCTCTGCAATATGGATTGACTTCATTTATGCTTCTCAATTGAGAATTAGCAACTCTAAATTTGATGGAGATGTTTACTTTAAGGGCATAAATGGGGCAAATATAGAAAATGTAAGCATTAAAGGAGATATGAATATTACAAACGCAGAGAACATAAAGGTTGAAAGTGTAAAGCTGCAATATAGTACAGGTGGCTACCAACCAGCGATAAAATTAACCCGCATTTCCAATGCAAGCTTCTACAATATAAAAGTATATGGCCCTTACAAATTTGGAATTTATATTAGGGATTCTCATTCTATCCTGATAAGTCATACTCTCATCTCTATAAACTACATTGAAAAGAAAATAGGTGTGTACGGAGAGGTATACAGACATTATGCTTCTGTAGGCATATACCTTGAAAACTCAGATTATGCTTCTATAATAAACACGAGCTTTGAGAACATACAAAAAGTAGGTATTCTAATCCACCGCTCTTCCCACATTAACATCCTCCATAATAAATTCGGGCTGGAGATTGAAAATCCCATAGAGGTAGAAGGTTATTCCACATACATACTGAGCCAAAACAATATTAGAGGTGTAAGGTCTCATCATATGGGGCTAGACATAACAATTGTGGTTCTTCTCATACTCATCCTGATTATTCTTGGGCTGAAGAAAAATACCCCAAGATTCCTGAGAAGATACCCTTACAATATAAAAGGAAAAATAGAATGAATGTGTTACAGAAATCATGGCAAATATTCCTGAAGAGTTCATTAACTATGCCTTCGAAGAAAGAGTAGAGCTTATAGAAAAGATGCTAAAAGGAAAGTTTGATGATTCTATTCTCATAGGATTTACAAGACACAATGCAGCCATAATAACCTCTGGGCCTGCAGGACTAAACGGCTCTATAAAGGGTGTGGGATTCATCCACAAAGATGAAATTCTTTCAGATACTCTTGAGAAGATGCGCAAAGAATTGCAAAGCGAGTACAACCCGATGAAAGCTGGAAAATTCTTGCTTGATGAGATTTATGTGCGCAATAAGATTGATTTTACAAAGATAATCTCTTTAGAACTTGCAAGGAAGCACACTTGGAAAAATCTCATAGAGGGGGAGAAGGAGGCAACAATTCTATTTTTCACACCTCCAAGCACATCCTACGAGGTTCGGTGCAATGTAGAGATACACACAGAGGGTCCTGTTTGGGAATATTCCAATTCTCTACACGACATATTTCACAGGCCTGAAAAACCGCGAGACTGGGGCAAAACTCCAGCCTATCTTTTCAAAATAAAGGAAATTTACAATAACAGCGAAGATAAAATGGGAGTGAGAATTTACTGAGCAAAAAACTGCAAAATCTTGTTTATATACTCTTCCTCATCCACAAGTATGCTGCGCACATGGGCACCCTCTGTAACCCACAACTTCACATTCGGTGCAATTTTCAAAAACTCTTCTATCTCTTCAATCTTCACCAATGGATCTTTCTTTCCTGCAATTATGAGTGTAGGAACCTTTATACCCTTGCCAAACTTGAAAGGATCAGTATTCTCGTACTTAACTCCAGAGATTAGAATTGCAAATGGCTTCACAAAATGGTAAAGCCATTCTGGCAGGTTTGCAAAGTACTTCAATCCTCGAGCTCCTGTCTTGTCAGTGTAAATGTAAGGACTATCTGCCACAACTTTATCTGCCAGTCCCAAATACGCTGCTTTTAGAGCTAGAAATCCACCCATAGAGTAGCCTATCATGTAAACTTTCTTGCAGTGCTGATCTGCATATTCCACCATGGCCTTAACATCCAAAATCTCCTTATCACCCAGCGTTGTGTACTTGCCCCCACTCTCTCCATGCGCTCTAAAATCTACAGCGAGGACAGAATAGCCCGATTTCCACATCTTTTCCATAACCTTGCGCATGTACACATCGTCCCATCTGCTCCTGCTGTATCCGTGCAGAAGTAACACGCAATTTTCATTGCCCTTGATATACCAGCCCTTTAGCTTTATACCATCTTCCGTTTTCAGTTCTATGTTCTCATAATCCGCTCCAAAATCCTTAGGAGTCCAGGAATCAACAAATCTACCGGGCTTGACTAGCTTGTACGCAACAAATGCTGCAAATAAGAAAAAGAAGAATATTATTGCCACGATTATTGCTATTATCACGCCTATCCACCAAGTCATTTTACAGTTCCTCCGTGGCTTCTATAGTATCTTCCATAGCATCTTCAACATTCACTTTTCCCTTTTTCTTATCAAGATGCTTCATACCCCAGATCAAGGGCAGGGCAATTATAACGAATATTGCACCCACTGGGAAAAGCACCTTGTAATTTCCTCCTGCAAAGTACACTATCAAGCCGCCTACAAATCCTGCTATGGCAATTGGCAAAGATTTAGTAGCTTCGAAGAATCCGTAGTAGCGCCCGTTAAAGAACTCTTTTTCGTAGTTGTTGAGCAAGTCTCCAATGACAGGCCATGATGTGGCCATTAACATACCCCATCCAATTCCTGCAATTCCTATGGCCGTGGTAACCTCAGCACTAGTAGTGACGAACCAGCCCCAGATAAACGGTGCTAAAAATATCAATCCTCCTATTAGTATGGATTTTCTCCTGCCTATTCTATCGTATAGAGGACCCCCAATCAAAGCACCTATAAGCACAGTTACATTGAATATGGCCATTATGGTCACACCGAGGGTTAATACATTCTGTGTGTTCAATATAGATTCAAGTATACCAAACAAGAACACTGCCACAAACTCAAAGCTGAGCCACCAGAATATCTGCGCAACGTAAAAGCTCACAAAATCGTGGTCTAGGAGTATGTTTTTAATGTATTCTAAAACATTCTCTTCAGGCTCAACCTCTGGATAAGGAGGCTCTTTAACTTTGAAATATAGTAGCACTACGGATAGAATTAAAAATACAGCTGCAAATGCAAAAGGCATCCAGAGATAGTGCGCTTTTATCATTGCTTCAAGTGAGGTCTCTGCAGAGGGTACAATTTTCATCGCTATAGCAGATATAACGGCCACAAATCCAAACATTAAGAGATTGCCGCCCCACTCAAAGAATGTTATTACTCCACTGGGTTTGCCTCTCTCACCACTGGGCACTATATCTGGCATGAGAGCCCTATACTGCGCTACAAAGAAGTACATAAAGAAATAGAATATTGCAAGGAACGTGGCAAACACGCCTAAAGGTGAACTGGCCACATAAGAGAAATATATCAATAAGGCTGCGAGTGCTGCCGCAATACCACCCCAAAGTATGAATACCTTTCTTCTGCCCTTCTTTGAATGGTAAGTATCACTGTAGTATCCAAGCCATATGGGCACTATCACACCAATAACACCTTGCAATGCTAGAATAGAGCCAATGATTATAGAATTCTGCGTGTATGTTTGCAAAAGCTTGAAAGATAAGGCCTTGTTGAGTGCCCATCCAGTGCTCATGCTCAGACCTACAAAGGCAATCACTAAAATAATTCTCATAGATGTGCCTTTTTTATCAGGAGTCATTATGGCAGATAATTATAACTATGCTTAAAAACTTTGTTATTTAGCAATATTTAATTACTATATGCCAATAACTTCCTCATGGTTCAAGAAAAAATACTGCATCGTGAAGTTCTCGTGTCTTACACCATATCCATACTCTTTCTCTTAATTGCCCTTATTCTCTTCTGGATTGGTATGTCCTTGCCTGGAGGATTCTTGGCATTTACATTATCTTCCACGGTGGTGCTTGTTATTCTAATAATAGTCACCTTTATTGGCATAAACTTCTCAATTATGTACATAAAAATCACCTCCGATTATATGCTCGTTTCATTCGGACTATTCAAAAAAGTAATAGCCTGGGAATCAATAGTAAATTACTGGATTGACAGAACTCCCGCACTAACCTACGGAGGATTTGGAATAAGATTTGCAAGAATGAACGGAAAGAGGGTCCTAGCTTACATTGTGGAGATGAAAGAGAGAATAGCTTTAGAGCTTGAAGGGCATAGTGCACCAATATTCGTTTTTTCCACAAAAAATCCAGATAAGATTCTCAGCATAATAAAGAGCAAAACTGGAAAATAAACAAGATTTTATATGCTGGTAAAGAATTACAATAACCATGCATCCTTCAGAGAGCATCAAGGGAGAGAAAAGCGATGTGCTTAAAAATAGAAAAATTGCACTTTGCGTTACGGGAAGCATTGCGGCAGTTGAGAGCGTTAAGCTTGCAAGAGAGCTGATAAGGCACGGCGCGGAAATTTATCCATACGTTACACATAGTGCCCTGAAATTCGTGGGCAAGGATGCACTTTTGTTTGCCACGGGGAAAGAACCAATAATAGAGTTGACAGGCAAGGATGAGCATCTTTACGATTTTGATACAATCTTAGTAGCTCCTGCCACCGCGGATATAATCTCAAAAGCTGCATGCGGCATAGCGGATGATGCTGTTAGCACATTAATATTTGCAAATCTTGAAAAATGTGTATTTGTACCAAGCATGGATTCAAGAATGTATAAAAGTGAGATATTGAGGGAGAATATGGAAAAACTCAAAAAATTTGCAATGTTCATAGAGCCTAAGATGGAAGAGGATAAGGCAAAATTACCAAGCAACGATCTAATTGTGGCAAAAGTTATGAATCATATACGCAAAGATTTAAAAGGAAAAAATGTGCTTGTCATCGGAGGTGCTGGTTATGAGAAATTTGATGAATTTAGAATAATCACAAATCTCGCTACAGGAAAGATAGGTGTTGAAATTGCTAGATTTGCATATTATTACGGCGCAAATGTGAAGCTTTTAATTGGCTTGCACTCTGTAGACATTCCCGAATACATAGAATACGAAGAATTTGGAGGAATAAATACTCTTATGCAAAAAATAGATAGTATGAAAGATTACGATGCCATAATCGTGCCAGCTGCACTTCCAGATTTCAAGCCGAAGAAGAGGAGAGGAAAAGTAAAGAGCTTGAGCGATTTTAACGAGATAAGATTTGAGGAAAATCCAAAGTTCTTGAAGAGATTAAGGGAAGAGTACAACGGATTCCTCATCGGGTTCAAGGCAGAGAGCGGAATAAGCAAGGAAGAGTTAATAAGAAGAGCAAAGGAGAGGATGGAAGAGTACAATCTGGATATGATCATTGCAAATTTGATAGAGGATGTTGATAGAGATAGTACCAAAGCAATTATAATATTCAGCGATGGAGAGTTTGAAGAGTTTTCAGGAAAGAAAGAAGGCCTTGCAAAGAGAATTGTAGAAATTATGGCGGAATCATTATGATTCGCGCGTTCTCTCCCGGAAGCATAACTTTGTTTTTTGAAATAAAGGATGAATACAAAGACCCTTTGAAAATGGGGTCTAGGGGAGTTGGAGTGTGCGTGTCTAGGGGCGCAATAACTCATGTGGACCAGGGAGATGAGCTGAGAGTTTATGTGAATGGAAAAAATATGAAAAACTCTATACAGGAAGATGTTGCAAAAGTTTATAATTTCAAAGGCACAATAAGCACAGAGTTGCAGTTACCTGTATCTCAGGGCTTTGGCATGAGCGCAGCTGCAGCCCTAAGCACGAGCTTGGCAATTGCAAGATTAAAAAATGCAACGTACTTGCAAGCGGCTCACATTGCCCATAGGGTTGAAGTTGAGAGAAAGAGTGGGCTTGGAGATGTTGCATCTCAGTACGAAGGAGGATTCACACTGAGATTGAAAGAGGGCATACATCCCTACGGCATAGTTGATAGATTGTTCTTCCCCCCAATTCCACTAACTCTTGTAACTCTCAAAGAGGGAATTGAAACTAGAGAAGTTCTGAAAGACGAGAATATGAGGAAAAAAATAAAGAAAGAGGGGCATAGAGCTATGGAAAAATTTCTAAGCATGCCCACCTTGGAAAATGTAATTAAAATCGCCAGGGAATTTGCATTCAAAACCTCGCTTATAAGCGAAGAGGGAAAGAATTTCTTAAACATGTGCGAGAATGCTACTATTGCGATGATTGGCAACTCTGTTATAGTGTTTGGAGAGTGCAAAGATAGTATAATTGAGGATTATAAACTATACAGGGTAAATTTAGGAGCTAGGGCTAAGATATTTCTCCTGTAAGCTCTTCGTTCACAAACTTTACAATATGCTGCATATCCTTTTCCAAAGTATCAACATTCAATCTCATAAACACGTAGAACACGTTGGTAGAAGGAGTCAGAGATACATGCTTAACATCTTTAGGATTAGACAAACCCTCTACGAATTTCTTAAGCTTTTCCATGTCCTCACTCTTTTCAAATAAAGTGTTATAAACTACTTTCTCCCCATTAACATCTATCTCAACTTGACCTTTCTTAAGTATCGGCTCATTATCAATATGGGGCCTAAGATGATAGTACTTCTCCTGTATAAGATGTACTTCTCTCTCTATTTTAGTGTAAGGATAAGTAACCACATAAATCTTGTCCATTCTGGACGTGAATATGGCAATTGGATAGTAAAATGCACTTTGTCTGGGTACAAGAGTAACAGTTACATCCATCTCCTCTATATTCTCCTTCTCAACCTTGTAATAGGCCCTGTACCCCACATAACCACCAAGCCATGTGTAGTTCTTCTCTTTGGGCTTTAAAATATCCTGTATTATTCGGAGGGAATCTTCCATAAGCTGCACATTTTTCTTTCGTCCTCGATAAAACTGCATTGACGCTACTGCTGCAAGAATCATCAGAAAGAATATGAAAACTATAGTAAAATAATCCATATCAATCTCCTCTCTCAACTATATTTACTCCAAACTCTTTCAAAATATCAAATCCCCTAGGCTCTCTCTCATGCATTCCTATATGAATTATATCAAGACCCTTAAACTTTTCTGATATCTCACCCAGAACTTGCTTCTGTGTATCTAGCTTAACCTTTAATTGAGGTAAATCCAAATCTATGGTTATGACCTTGTTTACAACTATGAGTTTTAGAGGTATGTTAAACTTTTGAAGAGCATCTCTAGCCCTCTCAGTCTCGTATAGAGCCAGCATTTCAGGATTCATCACTCCTACAACAGTTGTCTTTTTCTCATCTGTTAATGTTTTCAAAACAAATTCTATTTCCTTCTTGTAATTTTCAAGCTCTTTAAGAACCGCATCTTCATCCTCCTTCGAAGGTAGCTTGTACTCTTTATTCTCAATTACAAACTTTCTCTCTCCATGTATTTTCTCAATCATAAACCTCTTTTCTAAAATTTTCTTGCGTATATCTATGAGCTTTTCAGTCCAGATTTTGGCAATTTTGGGCAATGCTAAAACTCTGAGAGTTAAGCCTGTAGGGGGCGTGTCAAACACTATTATATCCCATTCATCACCTTTCTGAAGGATCTCTCTAACAGCTTCTAGGGTAGCATACTCTTCTATTCCTGGAGAATAGCTTAAAACTTCAAAATAATTTTCAAGATTTATGACTGTCAAGTATCTATACATATACTTCATACTCTCTTCCAGATTTTTCAGATAATTTCTAATAAGCTTTTCCATATCAAGCTCTAAAGCATAAAGATTTTTAGAAATCTCCTTGGGCTTATCATTCAATTTTATCATAAACACATCTCCAAGGTTGTGAGCGGGATCTAAGGATACAATAAGAGTTTTATAACCTTTTGTAGATAAATAAGATGCTATGGAGGCAGAACTTGTGGTCTTGCCAACACCCCCCTTGCCTACAACAAATACAACGCGAAATTCTTCTTTTGGTATAAAATAATCTCTCATAACATCACCTCACTCAATATCCATAAGCCCTGCCATCTCTCCAAGTATATCATCCATATCGATAGCCCTTCTCTGCATAACATATATTTCCCGAACCATGTGGGGCATAATCCTTATCAAGATTGTGGTTGGGGGCGATGGTATGCCTATGTAAGACCCCATAAGAAGCACCGCAAATATATTCTCAAGCTCCCTCTCTTCAAACTCTATAAACTCCGTGGACGATTCTTTAAAAGATCCAAAAAATCCCTTTAAAAAATATTTGATTTTGTGTTTCCACATATATACCACCTAAAAAAATAGAAAAATTAGGAGGGTGCTACTCCGTACTCCTCCGAAGGTCTCTTCCAAGATACGTAGAACTCGTAAGCAAGCACAAAGTTAATTAGCAATCCTATTAGTGTAATAGCTCCCACTGCTATCTGAGTACCCAGAGTGGCCATATGTGGAACCACTACTACAAGATACCATATCAAAGCTGCTGTAACTGTAATCCACAAGAATAGCGCAGGTATAAGAACTGCATATGTCCAATTTCCAGCACGCTGTATCTTTGCAACCCAAAGAGCTGCAGTCATCATTGCAATAGATGCTAGCATCTGATTCATACCTGAAAATGCAGGCCAAAGAACCTTGTAGGATGCGTTCCAAGCGAGATAAACACCGAAGGCAGAGATTATAAATGAGGCGACCCACTTGTTTGTTATGGTCTTGTACCAACCAGCAGATGTATCCTTTGCAACCATGCCAAACAGTTCTTGCCAAGAGAATCTTCCTAACCTTGTAGCCGTATCCAGAGATGTTAAAGCGAAGGCAGAAACCCATAGCACAACGAATGTCTTTGCCACAAGCAGATTGATTCCAAAGAAGTCATGGGCACCCTGAGCATAAGAGGCTATGAAAGTTCCAAGACCTCCAACAGTTATGTACTTGGTTCCCCACTCTGCAGCAGTTAATCCTGTGAGAGATAGACCGTAGACAGATATGGAAGCAATAACCAAGGTTGCAAGGAACCCTTCTGTAAACATACCCCCATATCCAACCATAAGGCCATGAAGTTCCTTATCAAGCTGTTTTGAAGTTGTACCAGAGCCTACCAAAGAGTGAAATCCACTTAAAGCGCCGCATGCTATAACCAATGGTATTGTAGGCCAGAATGGAGATGGCAATCCACCCACAACATTGGCAGACCACATTGTGTAGGATGGTACTTCCACAGCTCTAAAGAGTCCAATGAACGCTATTGCACCCAGTGCAAGACCAAACCACAGTATATAAGCGTTCAGATAATCTCTAGGCTGCAAAAGAATCCACACTGGAAGCGCGGATGCAATTATTATATAAACCCATAAAATCAGGTTCCAATAGTGATACACTTGCAAGAAAGCGGCACTTGTGGGATCTGTTTGTCCAGGTACAAAAATCAGTGGATATGTATAACCGAACCACACTGCAAAAATCAACAGTGCAATTCCAATACCTGTAGTTACGTAGAAACTTAGCTTTGTCTTGTACATAAGGAATCCCACTATTATAGCCACAACCAAGAGCATCAAGGTTGCACTAGCTGCCTGGGGCGTGACTGTAACAAGCTTTGATACAACTGCAACGAAAGCTGCCACCACAAGCATCAATGTAAACCAGATATACATCTGAAATGCTACACCTGTACCACGACCCATAAGCTTTCCAGAAACCCACTGTATAGACTTACCATCATAGCGTACAGAAGCCATCAAAGAAAGATAGTCGTGCACAGCACCTATGAAAACATTACCAAACCACACCCATATCAATCCAGGAAGCCAACCCCAAGCCATTGCCAGTGCAGGTCCCACAATCGGACCCGCTCCTGCTATTGAGGCAAAATGGTGTCCGTACAGAACTAGAGGGTGTGCAGGCACATAATCCACACCATCGTATTTTGTATGTGCAGGTGTAGGTCTGTTGTTATCAGCTTTTACAACTTTGTTCTGTAGGCTCTTTCCGTAGGTATAATAGAGGGAAATGTATATCACTATGGCAATAATTACCAATACTGCCGAATTTATCATTTTAACTCCTCCATTGGGCAATTATATAAATGCATTACACCATATTTATGTTTTTTGATTGTTTCATATAAAAATCTTTGGAATTCACAAAGAAAAATTTATCTTCAAAGTCAATTTAGGGGTTCACAATGGATACAAGAAAGGTAATTATTGAAGAACTGTTAAAGCATGAGATTCTCGTTGAGCCAGAAGTTATTGATTATATAATTGAAAAAGGCGGGCTAAGTTATATTCCTTCCTTCATAGAGTCCCATAAAAATTCATCGTTTGTTAGCGCATCTTCCATAAAACCTCCAAAAATAGAAGAAAGACCCATAGAAAAAAGTGATATAACTAGGCCAGAAGCTTACGAGCATGACTGGGATTTTAAAATTCTAATTGACCCTGGAAATATACAAAGCGGTGGAAAGGTAGATAATTTCCGGGATCTGTTCCTGGATAGATACAAAAGGTTGAGCAAGTATGTAAGAAGAAATATACAGATGCGGGGAGCAACAGATATTGCCAATATGGAGCGTGGAGAAGTCAGAATTATTGGGCTTGTGGATGATGTAAGATACACATCCCGAGGCTCTCTAAGTTTTTATTTGGAAGATCCAACCGGAAGAGTCAAATGCATAGCTCCCCAAGGCGAGTTTTTGCTTAACGATGAAGTTATTGGCGTTGTTGGAAAATACAACGAAGAAAATAATTTGATTTACGTGAATGAGATAGTTAGGCCCGGATTTAGAAAAATCAAAAAAGATAGGAGAATAGATATGCAAGTCGGTGCAGTTATAATCTCAGATGTTCATATAGGAAGCAAGATGTTTCTTCGCAAAAACTGGGAAAAATTCTTAGATTGGCTCAAAAGTGGAAAAAATGGGGCCGAGATTGTAAAATACCTGATAATTGGGGGGGACCTCGTTGATGGGATAGGAATATACCCAAATCAAGAGGAAGAGCTTGAAATTTTAGACATTTACGAGCAATATAATGCTTTAGCTTCCTATATTCAAGAGCTTCCAGATTACATAAAGGTAATTATGATTCCTGGAAATCATGACTTAGTTAGAAATGCAGAGCCACAGCCACCTTTGCCCAGTGATGTTAGAGCACTTTTCAATGGAAATGTAGAATTTCTCAGTAATCCATCCCTTTTCTCTCTGCATGGCTATAAATTCTTGCTTTACCACGGTGCAGCCCTAAATGATCTTGTTGAACTCATACCTGGAATGAACTATCAAAAAATAGATGCAATAATGAAAAATATGCTAAAAATGAGACATCTATACCCTCCATACGGAGGAAAAGTTCCTATTGCCCCCCTAAAGAGAGATTTTCTCGCTATAGACCTCATTCCAGATGTGTTCGTTACAGGCCATGTGCACGCGTTTACCTACGATAAATACAACGATGTGCATATAATCAATGCATCCTGCTGGCAAGCACAGACAAAATACCAGAAGATGATGAACTTCAATCCTGTGCCTGGCAAGGTTGCATTGATAAATTTCCACACTGATGAGGTTAGAGTATTATCTTTTTAATATCCAAAAGAGATGATTTATTAACAATTTCATAGGGAGTCATTAATCTCTTAAACACTATCAACCTAGCTTTCTTCCCTATATCATTATCTTCAATTCCCAATATTTTCCTAGGATTTATGGTAGCCATTTTCAAAATATTCTCTGGCTTAACATGTCCATATAGCTTGGAAAGCTTGTATGCAATTTCCATCTCACGAAATATGGAGGGAAGGGAGAACATTCCATTATCAGTGCCCAATGCAAGCAAAATTCCATGATTTAAAAATCTCGGAATATTGGGAACTTTTCCAAAGAACAAGTTTGAGCGAGGAGTTAGAACAATCGGTATTCTCACACTTCTAACTTTTTCAAGATCCTCGTCGGTAGCTTCAAGCATATGAACAATGAAATCAGGATGCAAGGAAATAACAAAATCAATATCCTCCCTTATCCTCTCAGAGACATGTATTGCAAAAAATTTTTTATTCCTCTTTGCATCTTTAACCTTTGAAATTATGTATTCTCTATCATAATCGCTTATGCTGCTGAGCCCCAAGCCATCAGCTTCTCTATAAACATCCCTTGCAAATATAATGGGCTTAATATTGAATCCCTTGAATGCTTCTAAAAGCAGTTCCACTCCCCCTTTGTCTCCCTCTCTAAAATCTACGAAATGAGATATTCCTTCCTTTTGCATATAGCGCATGGCTCTGCGCATTCCCCCATACACTTTCCTTTTATTTCTCAAAATTTTGTATTTGTATCCCCTTGGTCCCACTATTTCCTTTATTCCTCCTTTTGGCTCATCCTTAGCCCAGAAATCTCCTATGTGGGTATGCATATTTATGAATGTTGGTATAACTGTACCTCGCAAATCAAAATTCCTATCGCTCCTGAAATCTTCAATTACGCCATCCTTTATTACTATTGTTCCTTTCCTAAACTCGCCATTCCAAAGTACATTTCCATAAATTTTCACAGAGTTAAATGGAATTAGAATAAAAAATAATTACTCTTTTAACCCATATATTGGAGAATAAATAAAAATCCTGTCCCAACAACAAGGGTTATAACACCCACTATCCCTCCAAACCTGAACCAGTCGTGATTTCTTATTGTATAGCCGTATCTCTTTGATAAGGATAGAGAAACTACACCGGCAGAAGAGCCAATTGGCGTTATATTCCCACCAAGTCCCACTCCTAGAGCAAGGGCCCACCACAGAAGCCCGGTATGGTATGTTTGCGTCATAACCCCCACTACTGGAATGAATGCTGCTGTTATGGGTATGTTATCCACGAAGGATGATGTTATACCAGATACCCATAGAATTATAGCTGCTGCAACTATGGGATTTGAGGATAAGGATGACAATCCTTCTGCCAAATCCTTGAGCAATCCTGTTTTATCAAGTCCACCCACAAGAATGAATAGGCCTATGAAGAATATGAGTGTGGGCCATTCAACAGCCTCAAATGCTTTCTTTGGATCCTCCATAGTTAAAAGAAGTGAGAGCGCACCTCCAACAAGAGCAACGAAAGCTGGTGAAATGTGAAGATAATCTTGCATACCAAAGAAAAATACCATACCGAGTAGGATTATGAGAAGATAGCGCATCATGCTCTTATTCTTTATGTAATCTTCTGGATTTAGCTTCATCAACTCTTCAACATTTTTTACTCTTGTTTTAACCCAATTTTTGTACAAAATTCTTGAGATTCCAAGTCCAACCCCCAAAATAACAAGAATGGGTAAGAAGAGATGTATTATAAAATCGTTAAAAGAATAGCCGGATGCATACGCTATGAGTATATTTGGCGGATCTCCAATCATGGTTGCCACACCGCCAACATTTGAAAGTACAGCTTCACCCAATATGATAGGTACAGGATTAATATCCAACATCTCAGAAATTTCTATCGTGAGAGGAAGTATAAGCAAAATTGTTGTAACATTATCTATAAGCATGGATACGAATGTTGTTATCAAACTCAAATACACAAAAATTAACCAAGGCTTACCCTTCGACAATTTTATTGCCTTTATACCAAGATACTTGAAAAATCCTGTGCGAGCAAGCTGACCAACAAAGGTCATCATACCGAATAATAGGAGAATAACTTCCCAATCTACATAATCTAGAGCTTCTTCAAAATTCATAAAATGCATGGCGTATCCTGCCGTTAGCATAAGAAACACGCCAAATAATGCGGCTGTTGTTCTATCAATTTTACCGCTAAAAATCATTATATAACTTATTATAAAAATTATAAGAGTGATTATTTGTGCTGCATCCGTTGAAACCACCTCTTTTTGAGAGAGTTTACAAATATCACTGGTATGGGAGAGTGCGTGGCTGCAAATCTAGCCATATGTCCTATCCTTCTCCAAAATAACAATTTTTTTCCAACACCCATAACAACTATATCGTTGTTATTAAAATGTTTCAATACTGCATCTTTATCTTCTATTCTTTCAACTGATCTCTTAACTTCTATGTTCCAGTGAGATGCTTTCCATACAACATTGTCCAATTTCTTTAAAGATTCTCTATCCTCTTTTCTCTTTATATAAAGTATCTCCATACTAGCACCAAAAGAGGAGGCAAATAATATGGCATAATTTTCAGCCCTCTTAGTTTTTATCGTTCCGTCTGTGAGCAATAAAACTTTTTGTATCTCAGTCTTATTGCATTCTTCGGCTAAGGTTAGCACAGGTATCTGGCTTCTCTTCAATACATTGGCAACAGTAGAGCCCAATCTATGCGCAGATGCTGTGGATTTTCTAGAATATACTTCCATAGCAATTATATCTATATCATTCTCTCTTGCATATCTAACTATCTCCTTAGAAGGCAATCCCTCAAGAATTTTAAAATTAACATTATGAATACCTTCTTCCTCCAAGAGCTTCTTACCCTCCTCTACCGCTTTTTTTGCGCTCTCTCTCATCTCCTCATAAAGAATATCTGTGAGTTGCACACCTCTCTCATATGTATTTATCACACTCACCAAATGAAAATCTGCAAAGGGAAAAGCCCTAGCCACATATTTTATAACATGATCCTCCAGCCCATAGCCATCTGTAGGTACGAGAATCTTTTTAATCATTGGGTAGGAAGTATGGCTTCATTCTATTTATCTTTAATCTTGAGAAAAAATAATAAATAGCAGAGAAATTACCCATTATGAAGAAATACTTCACCATGGATGACTTCAATTTCAGGGGCAAGGTTGTTCTTGTAAGGGTTGATGTAAATTCTCCCATTGATCCTATAAGCGGCTCCATACTTGATTATTCAAGATTTGAAGCTCACCGTCAAACATTGGCAGAATTGAAAGATTCAAAAGTTGTAATTTTGGCTCATCAAAGCAGGCCCGGTAAGATGGATTTTACATCATTAAGGGCGCATGCAAATGTATTTACAAAAATCCTGCACAAAAGGGTAAGATTCGTACCAGATTTATTTAACGAGTACGCTATTGAAGAGATTGAGAACATGAAATGTGGAGATTACCTCTTGCTTCAAAACACAAGATTTTACTCTGAGGAATACTGTCTAAAAAAGAATAATTTTAAAGATACACATATTGTAAGGGAATTATCAAAAGTGGCAGATTACTTCATTAACGATGCATTTGCTGCTGCACATAGGGCACAAACAACCTTGGTTGGATTTGCAGAAAATATGCCAATGATAGCTGGAAGATTGATTGAAAAGGAAATAAATATGCTCACAAAATTTATGGAATTAAAAGAGAGACCTAAATATGCAATTCTCGGCGGTGCAAAGGTTGAAGATTCATTAATTGTAGCCAAGAATTTTCTTGAAAATGATATAGTAGATGCCATTCTCACGGGAGGCGTTGTATCCTCAATATTTCTCATAGCTGAGGGGGTGGATGTTGGCGAGGGTACTTGGGAATTTATAAAGAGAGAATACGATGATTATGAGTCCTTAATTTCCTTAGCAAAAGAATTACTAGACAAGTACAATGATAGAATAAAAATTCCCGTGGACGTTGTAATAAACAAAGATGGTAGAAGGAAGGGTATCCCAATAAGAATGCTACCAAGTGAGTACCCCATTTACGATATTGGTCTTGATACTGCCACAGAGTACGAAAATTTGTTAAGGCACTCAAAGGGAGTTATTGTGAATGGGCCCATGGGAGTATTTGAATTAAACGATTTCTTCGTTGGAACAGTAATGGTTTTGCGTGGCGCAGCCGAGAGTCCTGGATTCAAAGTAGCTGGTGGAGGGCATACAATAGCCGCCTTGGAGAAATACGGATTGAAAAATTATTTTGATCATATAAGCACAGGAGGAGGCTCACTAATAACATTCCTATCTGGAGGTGAGATGCCCGTAATAGATGCTTTGGAAAAATCATACCAACTATTCAGCTCAAAGTAGCTTTTTTCTTTTGAAGTAGTAGAGCATAAATAGAGCAACTACAAGCATAAGTACAAGGGAATAATAATAGCCGTACTGCCATTTTATCTCGGGCATATTAACAAAATTCATTCCATATATGCCTGTGATTAGAGTTAAAGGCATCATTATTGTAGCTATTATTGTTAAAATTTTAATAACTTCATTCATCTTAACCGAAAGTGTATTCTGCATAAGCTGAATGGCCACGGTGGTTCCATCTATGAGGTATTCAATAGCATAAATCAGTTCATTTATATCCCTAAGTAATGGGCGTACATCCTCCTCTTGAGATAGCCATTCCAATGTATTTCTCATTCTTATGTAATCCCTGTGTATCACAAACAAGGTCTTTTTAATCTTGAGCACATCTGTTAGAATTTTTCTAGAATACTCGTGGAGAGAAGCATTCTGCAATTTTTCCACCCTATTCTCAAGTTTATCAAGGGTCTTATACTCATATTGAAGTAGACACCATATTATATCCATCGGTGCTTCTCTTTTTACTAGAAGTCCCTTAATATGTTTAAGAACCTCTTGAGAAGCAGTAATTGTAACCTCCTTCCCATCTTCCCATATAACCTTAACAAGATATGGCACATACTCCTTTTCAAAATGGTGCAATCTCAAAACGGCAGTGTGCTTTCCATTATCCACTCTATATTTAGGCTGATCCCTTACATCCTCCTCAACTAGATTTATTTTGAGCATTAAAAAATAAAGGGATCTAGAGTATTTAAATTATTTCCTAGCAAGATTGAGAAAATTCTTGAAAATTTTCTCTCCATACTGTGTATGCTGAACCTCTGGATGAAATTGCACACCATAAATTGGCTTGCTCTTGTGCTTTATAGCCTGGTACTTACAATTACGAGAATGGGCCAATCCAATTAATTCAGCGCTTATTTCCTTTATTTCATCGTTATGGCTCTCCCATGCTATGAATTTCTCTGGCAAACCATCAAATAAATCATTATGCTCATCCACGAAGATCTCTGTCTTACCATATTCAGGATATTTGGCTGTAGAACTCTTACCTCCGAAGTACTCTGCTATGAACTGCGCACCTACACATATGCCCAAAATGGGAACATTCAACTCTTTGAGGTACAACTCCTGATTTCCAAGCTTGTGCTTCTCATATGCTATACTAGGAGCTCCCCCTGAAAGTACCAAACCATCAGCATCCTTAAGCTTCTCCACAGGAGTTGTGTTGGGCACGATCTCTGCATCCACATCCAAGTATTTTAGAACTCTCCACTCTCTATGTGTCCACTGGCCTCCGTTATCTATCACATACACGCGCATATACATCACTTGGGAATCTCAACATTAAGTGCCGATGAAATCTCCTTATAGCGATTTCTTATAGTAACTTCCGTTACTCCTGCAACTTCAGCTATTTCTTTCTGAGTTCTTGGCTCGTTCATCATATTAGCAGCGATGTATATAGCGGCAGCAGCAACACCTGTGGGGCCCTTACCAGAGGTTATGCCTCTCTCTGTAGCCTCTTGTACAATTTCCTCAGCTTTATTTACCACATTCTTATCTAAATGCAATTTGCTGCAGAATTGAGTTATGTAAGATGTAGCGGTAGTAGGCTTTAAATTTAAATTCAATTCCTTGGTTAGATGCCTATATGCACGGCCAATTTTCTTCTTATTCAACTCACTCGCCTTAGCCACTTCATCCAGTGTGCGCGGCATTCCAACCTTACGGCAGGCTGCATAAATACTAGCAGCCACTATGCTCTCAATACTTCTTCCTCTTATTAAATTCTTTTCTACAGCCTTGCGATAGATTATAGCGGCTGTCTCGCGAACATCCTTTGGTAAGCCCATCTTACTTGAAACATTATTCAACTCTTGCAAAGCAACGGATAAATTTCTCTCAGCTGCATTGCTAACACGAATTCTCTGATGCCATTTGCGCACACGATAAATCTGCGCACGATTCTTGTGTGGAATTCTCTTCCCGTAGGAGTCTTTATTACTCCAAGAAATTTCAGTTGCAAGACCCTTATCATGGGATAAGAAAGTTAAAGGCGCTCCTGTCCTAGCTCTCTTTTCATCCTGCTCAGCATCAAAAGCACGCCATTCTGGACCTTGATCAATAAATGAATCTTCAATTACAGCTCCACAATCTCCACATACTAGTTCGCCACGCTCATAATCCCATATGAGATGGGTGGAGCCACACTCTGGACATCTTTTTATAAATTCTTCTTTAGGTCTCTTTGCCATCATATCACCCATTATAACTGCTCCTTAACCCTAGCGGGCATGGTATTTAAAACTTTCGAAAAATGCATTTATTCCTTTGCACATATTTTTAAACTTTCCCGTCATGCTTTAAATATGATAAATAACAAAGACGCTTTACTCTCTAACGGAGATATAGAGATAAGAAAAGTGCTTCTTGAAATTGCAGATAGAACTTTAGAAAGAATAAGGGCAGATAGGATAATTAGGGAAAATGTTAGAATTAAAGGCGATGATTTAATCATTAAAAATCATTCCATTCCCTTAAATTTTGAAAAGATAATTGTCATCGGATTTGGAAAGGCGGCTGTGCCCATGGCAAAAGAGATGGAAAATATATTAGGCAAAAAACTCACAAAGGGAATGATAAACAGTCCCTACAATGCAAAATTGAATAAATTTGTGGTTAATCTAGCTTCCCATCCATATCCAGATTCAAAAACTTTGGAGGCATCCCAAAAAATAATAAAGTTGCTTGAAGAAGCAGATGAGAATACATTGGTCATAGTGCTAATCTCTGGAGGAGCCTCCTCTTTATTTGAAATTCCATGCTGTATAGACATTGATGAGGAAGGAAAGATAGTAAAGAAGGTTATGCTGTCTGGAGCAAATATAATTGAACTAAACAAACTTCGAATTGCATTATCTAAAGTGAAGGGTGGAAAATTGCTAAATTACATCGCACCAGCAAAATGCCTATCACTAATAATATCTGATGTAATTGGCCCGCCAAAATTTGTTGGCTCAGGCCCCACTTACCCTCAAAAATATGATATTAAAAAGATTTTAAAAAAGTATGAGATTAATGTAAAAAAGATTGATAATTCTCAGGAGAACTATACAAAATATAAATGCAAGAATATACTTCTAGCCGATAATGCCTACGCTTTGAGAATTGCAAAAAGTATAGCAGAAGAAATGGGAATAAAGGCAAGAATATCAGAAGAGATTCTAGAGGGAGAACCAAAATATGCCGCAGGAAAAATTTTAAAGAAGATGGAGAAGGGAATTGTGATATGGGGAGGCGAAACAAGCGTGAAAGTTAAAGGAGATGGCATTGGAGGAAGAAATCAAGAGCTTGCATTATACCTTGCAAAAGAAATGAAGAAGCGTATGGGCTTTATATGCCTGGGTACAGATGGATTTGATGGTCCTACTGATGCAGCCGGTGGGATAATCGATTACACAACC
>WAKY01000001.1 GCA_015523135.1 Candidatus Aciduliprofundum sp. | reverse complement strand
CCTCTCTATTCTAAAAAGATGCGATGGTGCCTTGCTATCACTTGAGCCAAAGTTTGGAATATACGAATATTTCTTCCCTAACTTAATTGCTATTTTTTCCTCGTAAGATTTTGGATAATTCTTAGCAAAGATGTCTATTATTTTGGAATGGCATAGAAGATAATCTATGTGCCATTTCATCTTTTTCTCTTTTCTAAGATGCCTCTCTACTCTCTTCCTTAAATTCCTCTGTGCAGAGCCAACATAAACATAATATGCCATATCAAATTTTATTTTGCCCAACGCACCCACTCTAATTTCTTCCTCTTTATCTTTAAAAATTAAAAGGAGGTAAATACCCTTATCCGGTAATCTTTCCATCTCTAATTTCAAGTATTCTAGTTGCATATTCCTCCAAGCGCATATCATGCGTGGCTATTATAACTGTTTTACCCTCATCATTCAACTTTTTGAATATTTTTATAATCTCTAAACCTGTTTGTGTGTCAAGTTCCCCAGTTGGCTCATCCGCCAAAATTAAGGGTGGGTCGTTAGCTAATGCCACTGCAATAGCGACTCTCTGCTGCTCTCCTCCACTCATCTCATCGGGATAATGCTCCTTTCTCTCGTACATTCCCACAAGTTTTAACAATTCTTCAGCTCTCTTTTTCCTCTCTCCCCTTGGCATTCCTATAAACTGCATTGGAAGCATCACATTCTCTAGAGCAGTTAATGTGGGCACGAGATTGAAAAACTGGAAAACTATGCCAACTTCTTTTCTACGATAATCTGTGAGCTCTTTATCATTGAAGAATGCTATATTCTTTCCATTAACCATTATCTTACCGGCAGTGGGCCTATCTATACCCCCTAAAAGATGCAAAAATGTTGTTTTTCCAGAGCCACTAGGACCAACGAGCATAACAAATTCCCCATCTTTTATGGAGAGGGTGACATCCCTTATCGCTATAACTTCTATCTCGCCTCTTCTATAAACCTTTATTAAATTTTCAACTTCTATCATCAAATTTCACCTCCCAAACCTCTTATCACCTCGCTGGGCTTGGTTCTTGCAAAGATGTATGAGAGAATGTACTGAGAAATTATGTAAGCTACTACCAGAATTCCCGCATATACAAGGAAAGTTAATCCCCAAATGAAAATATCTGGTGTGTAAGATGATATACTTGATATAGAGGATATCATATATGCCAAAGCCGTACCAACTACCAAACCAATTATTAGAGAGAGAATGATTACAGTTATGCCTTCAGTCATAAGCATTGCTGCTATCTGTCTATTTCTTGCTCCTCTAACCTTGTACAATGCTATCTCTCCCCTCCTATTTAAAAGTGAAGAATACTGCACTATAAATATGGATGCTGCCCCCAGTATCACCAGATAAAGAAGCAGAGTATTCATAAACTGAGATTGCATAGCCTGCATATCGTTTCTCTTTGGAGGAAGTTGATAAGAATATCCTTTTTTATCCAATGCTTTCTCCAAAGCTGTTATATTCGAACTTCTGATTATTATCGTATCTGGTATTCCGGTAGGCTTACTCTTATCAACTACATAATCAGTAGGCAATCCAGGAAAGGAGTATACTATGGCTTCAACTTTGTAATATTGAGAAGTTTGATTCACCTGTATTTCAACTATATCTCCTACGCCCACATTTTCCATTCTAGCATATGATAAAGATAGAACTACACCAGTGCCATCAAATTTTCCTTCTTTAAAAAACAGTTTTCCATTATAAATGGTGTTCATATACTTTTGCATATTTGCAATGTATAAAGGTGCCTCGTATTCATTTCCATATCTATAAATAACAACATATTTTGATACTAGAGAACTGTCATTCAAAATATCCCAGGGAATATCGTTATGCACGTGGATTAGCATATCTCCACCTACTTGGGCCTTTTGCTCTATCTCTGCCGTGTAATTATAATTATCCATAGCCACTGCGATGAATGTAGACAGTGTGAGAATAAAAGCTAAGATAAAGGCGAGATACGCTGTTCTCTTTGGGCTTCTCTCAATCCCCTTTTCCGCAAGCTCCCCTGATGTCTTGAAGAGTTTAGAAACCCCAGAGGCTATTACCTTGTAAAGTTTGTTGGTGCCCATGGTTAGCAATCTACTCATAACTAAGGGAAGCATTATCAAAATCAGAGGAAACATAAAAGATATCGTAGCAATTAGTATAAAGGCGATAATAACAAGAATGTTTAAACCACCATAAAAGTTTACATTTTTCGATAGCCAGAGAGTGAGAATCATATAACCCCAGAAGAGAATGGAGAGCCATAAATCCCTATTTTTCTTTGTGTATTCTGCTTCTTTAAACGCCTGCGCATAATGAGATATTAAACTAACTATTGGCTCTTTCTTTATTTTCTTAAGAGGAGAATAGATAGATACTAGGAAGAGTGCCACAGATAAAAATATGGATGCAACCAAGGGCCAGATACCCATATCAAGAAGGAAGTATGGGTAATGGAAAAATAGGATATTTGAGAGATAAGCCAACGCTTCTCCAAGTAGGTAACCTATAATTCCTCCTACGAGGGAATAAATCAACGCTTCAAACATAATCATCTTGCTTATTTCCTTGCCTGTTGCACCCCTAATTTTTAAAACACCAAACTCCCTTCTGCGCTCTAAGAATTCTATCTCCACCCCCACATTGCTTAAATAAACACCCATAACTATGACAGGAAGGGAATAAAATATAGCAAAGAGAAGTGAATACATATTAGCGTTGGATTCCCATTCTGCAGAGTTGCCATAACCCATATAATAAACTCCATTGGAGATGAGAATTGTGCGAACTTCATAACTCATATCGTCTATCTTCTTCTGAACCTCTTTGTAATCTTTGGAACTTAAAAGATACTGCGGCTCTATGGCTACAAGATACCCTGCCAGATATGGCATCCCTTTCTCGCCCAAATACTTCATTGCCTCCTTGGTCACAATTATTCCTTCATACATATCTCCCTGCCCATTATCTTGCTTCAATGGCTCTTTAACCTCAGCCACTCCTACAATGGTGTAATTCTCATAAAATGTCTGAGCAGTTTTGTTTACATACATAATTTGAATTTCATCGCCTATTTTCCAATGGTGCTCGCGATATGTGAACTCTGTAATCAAAACCTCATGATTATTCTTTGGAAACTCTCCCAATACATTTTCTATATCATATCCTTTGAAGTAATTAACTGTGAGCCCATACTCATAAGTTCCCGTAGAATTAGTTATAACATAACTTCCCTCTACCCAAATTTGAAGAAGTACCTGCCTAACATTACTTAAATTCTCAATCTCATTGTAGGCTTTCATTATTCCTGTGTAATTTCCATCTCCCACAACGGAAATTTGATACGGATTATTTTCTATCTCATAATAAAGCTGGTACCTCGCCATATTGTTGCCAAGGGTGTAGGATGTGAAAATTATGGCAACTGCGAGAATTATCCCCACTGTTGTAGTAAATAATCTCTTTTTGGATATTGGTACCATTAAAAAGGGAATGTGAAAAGCATTAATAAAATTTTATTCTATAAACCTCTGTGCATTTTCTTTCATAAGGAGAACTACGCGACTATCTTCTCTCTCATCCTCATACTTGTACCCTGTGAGTTCAGATAATTTGCGAGCAAAATTTTCAACTTCTTCCGTTGAAGGCATATTCTCAATTGTCAATCTCTCTCTAGAGTATCCAACAAAAACAAATGCCTTTGGCTCTATGAAGTGCGGCTCAGCGAGGGTATCAAGCTTTGCATACTCCTCCACATTATCCATATTCCAACCCTTGACCAAGGTATGCCTTATTACTTTCCTTGTATTCAGGGATGGTAAAATCTCTAGAGTTCTCTTTAACCTATCCCATCCATTCTTTATGAGCGGTACCATCAACTTTTTGTAAACTTCCTCGTTGGGTGCAGCTACAGTAACATACAATTGTGTTGGCAGAGGATCCAAATTTTCCAAAACTTCAGGCATAGTCCCATTTGTCACCAAGAAGGTGGTAAATCCTCTCTTATGGTATTCTTCAATTAATTCTCCCAATCTAGGGTAAAGAGTGGGCTCTCCTGTAAGAGATATAGCCACATGTTTTGGCTCCATGGCTTCCTTCCATTTCTCCAAAGATACCCTTGGGTCTCCTTTATATCCCGTAATCAACCTTCTCTGCTGCCTAATGCTCTCCTCCACAATAAATTCTGGCTCATCAACTTCCTTCATATAGACCTCGCTAAATCCTTGAAAGCGCCAGCAAAAGAGGCAATTGTGAGTGCAGTTATTCACTGCTGGACTCATTTGGAGACAGCGATGACTCTTTATTCCATAAAAGGTTTGTTTATAACAAGGACGATTATGAATTAAGCTCTCTCTAAGCCAATGACAGAGCTTTACAGCACTGTGCTTTCCTACAATCGCATAACCTTGCTTGCGGAGTATCCTCTCTATCTCTGGATCCATAGCGCTTCCTTAGATTAGGTAGTATATAAAGTTAATCAAGCTTCATATCCTTTAGTTGTAATTTCTTTATTACAACTTCACCCTTATCATTTCTCATAAAAACCAAGTAATCTCCACCCTTAATATTAAATTCATTCACTATCTTCTTCTTAAGCGTTATTCTATACTGCCCATTCTTCGTCTCCGAGACCTTTACCACTTCCAGCATTTCGTAATCTGCCATAATACCCCATATCCGCACACATTTTTAATATTTTCGAAAGTGATAATGATAATTTTAATAGTAGATTTTCCTTCCTAAAATTATGGGCTTGGATGAAATTTTGAAAATTTGGAGAGAAAAAAAGGACGAAATAGAGAAAAGGTTAAACGATTTTAAATTCTTATGGAAAAATGCATCCGAGGAGGAGCTCTTTGCCGAGCTTGCCTTCTGCCTCTTGACCCCCCAATCAAAGGCAACTGTTTGCTGGAGAGCTATTGAAGGGCTCCGTGACTCTGGCATTCTATTTTTTGGCTCTTCAGACGATATTGTAAATTTTCTAACTGGTGTAAGATTTAAATACACAAAGGCGAAAAATATTGTATATGCTAGGAATTTCTTCTCAGAAAACTCAAAAATAAATATTAGAGGAAAATTATCTGATTTCTCCTCGCCTGTGGAGATACGCGAGTTTCTAGTGAAAAATGTAAAGGGGATAGGCTACAAAGAAGCAAGCCATTTCTTGAGGAATGTGGGGCTCGGTGAGGACTTGGCAATATTGGATAGACACATACTCAAAAACCTTGTAAGTTTAGGAGTTATAGATGTTATTCCCAAAACCCTCACAAGGAAAAAATATTTGGAAATAGAAGAAAAAATGAGAGAGTTTGCAAGGAATATAGGCATACCCATGGCTCATCTGGATCTTGTCTTATGGTTCAAGGAAGCTGGCTTGATTTTCAAATAATTAAACCTCCACGGGCAAATTCAACTTCTCTGCAAGCTCTTTATAACGATTTCTTATAGTCACCTCTGTAACTCCCGCAACTTCAGCAACTTCCCTCTGCGTTCTTCTCTCCCCCATAAGTATTGCTGCTATGTATATAGCAGCTGCTGCCACCCCGGTTGGTCCTCTACCAGAGATTATATCCCTCTCTCTGGCCATCTTTATTATCTCGTATGCCTTCTTTTTAACCTCCCCGCTCAATTTGAGTTTAGAGCAGAACCTATCAATATAATCCTCTGGCTTTGTTGGATAGATATTTAATTTTAAAGTTCTGCTCATTATGCGATAAACCCTTCCAATTTCCCTCTTCTTTATCCTCGTGACAGTTGATATTTCCTCAAGAGTGCGGGGAATCCCCAGCATTCTACAGGCAGCATAAATGCTTGCGGCAACAACACCCTCTATACTTCTTCCCCTAATCATATTCTCCTTAACCGCTTTACGATAAATCACAGCGGCTGTTTCACGCACATCTTTAGGCAATCCCAAATTTGAAGACATTCTCTCCAATTCTTGAAGCGCTTGGCTCAAATTTCTCTCTGCTGAGTTGCTTACGCGAATTCTCTTCTGCCATTTACGCAATCTGTATAGCTGAGCTCTACTTCTCGTGGGTATATTCTTCCCATAAGAATCTTTATTTTTCCAAGAAATTTCGGTGCTAAGTCCTTTATCATGTATTGTGTAGGTCATGGGAGCTCCAGTTCTAGAGCGGGAATCCCTTTGCTCAGAATCAAAGGCTCTCCATTCTGGACCCTGATCTATGTAAGATTCATCTATAACGAGTCCGCAATCCATGCATACAAGCTCACCCCTCTCATAGTCCCTAACGAGATGTGTAGACCCGCATTCTGGGCATCTGGTAATCTCATCTATCCATTTCTTCTTATCTTTTTCTCCCATTTCTATCACCTCTCACAACTATCTCACTTACCCTCCTTCCCCATTTTCTTTCTATCTTAACCTTGATATATGGAGCTTCAACAGGGCCAAATACTCTCACAACCCTTCCAACATACTTACCAGATGGTGTGTAAACCTTCTGACCACTCCTCGTAACCTTGGCCCTAGCAATTATATAGTCCTTCTCGAAGCATACTACATTACCTTTAACATCTTTCACAATAGATGAGATGGTTTTACTTATATTTAAATGTTTCGTAAATATTAAAAGTTTTTCTGTGAAAAATTTTTATATTCTTTATAGCAGTATTTACATTTCTTAGAAAATTTTAATAATACCTTTGAGAATACTGAATAAGGTGAGAGGCTGTGGTCCTGTCCAAGGTGCTTAATAAAGAGATGAAAATCTATGGAAAGGCGGAGAGGTTATATGAGAAGGGATTAAAGTTAATCAATAAAAACGACCCAGAAGGTAAGGATTATTTAAAGAGGGCAATTGATTTAATAGAGAAAAATATAGATTTAATTAAAAATGAGAATGAAAATTTTTCTACTCTTCTGGTAAATACCGGAATTGCTTTACAAAAGGTAGGTGCAATAAAAGATTCTTTAGAAGCTTATAAACTTGCAAAAAAAATAGATCCTTCCAACATAAATGCGTACACAAACTATGCCATGCTTTTAGCTTTGCAAAAGGAGTATAAGAAAGCTGCCTATATAATTGAGAAGGCCCTTCAAATAGATAGAAGGAGCAAAGAAGTTTGGGAAACAAAGGCTGAAATATATCAGCTCAAGGGAGATATTGACGAGGCATTGGATGTATACAAAAAGCTCATAAAAATGTATCCCGAGGAGATAAAATACTATGATAAATACCTAGAATACAGGCCCAAGGATATTGAAATTTTATTCAAAAAAGGCGTTCAACTGTACAAGATTCAGAGTTACAGTGAATGCATAAAGGTTATGAAAAAAATTGTAAACATCAATGCTGAGCATCAAGAAGCTTGGGTATACCTTGGCGCTGCATATGCAAATATTGATAGAATGGGTGAAGCAATCAATGCTCTTAAAAAGGCAATAAAGATTGATCCTAATGATAAAAAATCATGGATCAACTTGGGCATTCTTTACAAGAAGAGGGGAGAGTACGAGGAGGCTTTGAATTGCTTTAAGGAAGCAATAAAGATTGATCCTAATGATAAAAAATCATGGTATTTAGAAGCATCCGTTCTTCATGCATTGGAGAGAGATTCTGAATCTTTGAAATCTGTAAATAGGGCTTTGGAGCTGGATAAAAAGTATGAAGCTGCCCTTTTACTTAAAAGGGATGTTTCAAAAAAATTAAAAATCTATGATGAGCTTGCCTCAGCTTGTGTGGGTCTTCTGGACTTAGGATATGGGGATATGGATATACTGTTCGACCTTGCCTTGAGCTATTATAACATAGGAGAATTGGATAAGGCTTACAACTTAACTTTGGATATTTTAAAATCTCTACCAAGGCACCTCCCCACGCTCAAGCTTCAAAGGGAGATTATGAAAAAGAAAAAGCAATGGGAAAGGGTTATATCCATTTGCGAAGACATCCTAAAAATCGAGCCAAAGGATGTTGATTCTCTTGTGGATGAGGCAAAAGCTTACAGAGAGCTAGGAAAATTGGAGAGTGCACTTAATTTTGCAATAAAGGCAACTGAAGTAGAACCTTCAAACATAGATATCTGGAGATTAAGGAAGGATATAGCCAAGGATCTAAACAAGCCCCAGGAGATAATAAATGCAGCTACACAAATAATTTCTATGGAGGGTGATTTTGAAACCTATTTAGATCTTGCTAGAGCATATTATGTCGTTAGCAGATACGATGATGCAAAAAAAATTTTGGAGAGAGGGTTAAAACTTAAAGAGGATAGCGATGAGGGCTGGAACCTTCTTGGAATGATTTACTACAAACTTGGTGATTTGGAAAATGCAAGGTACTCTTTCAAAAAAGCCTCTGAAATAAATCCAAATAACAAAAAATACTGGAAAAACCTTGCTTGGGTAATGGAAAAACTTGGAAAATACGAGGAGGCTGTAGAATACTACGAAAAGGCACTAGAGCTGGACCCCAATGATATGAGATTGTGGTATGAGAAGGGCATATGTCTTAAAAAGATAAAGAGATATGATGATGCAATAAAAAGTTTTGATTCTGCCCTACAATTGAACGCTGAGTTTACAAAAGCTCTGTACGAAAAGGGTGATGCTTTAATTAAAATGGGCAATTATGATGATGCTCTCAAAATATTTACATCTCTTATAAAGATTGAAAGGAGTAATTCAGAATATATCTACAAGAGAGCGTACCTTCGATTTAAAAAGAGGGAGTACGAGGCCGCCTTGAAGGATCTAAATTTGGCTTTAGGTTATGAGAGAAAAGAAAAATTCTTAGTATTGAAAAAAGATATTTGCAAAGAGCTTAAAGATTATGATTGCGTGGTTGAAACTTCTAAAGAAATATTAACAATAAACAAGAAAAATATATCCGCATGGAGAGACCTAGCTATAGCCTACGATTCTATAGGAAAGATAGATAGCGCAATAGCAACCTATCGAGATGCTTTAGAGATCTTTCCAGATAATGATGTACTGCTCTATGAGTTGAAGGCCACTCTGCTAAAGCACAATAGGGTAGCCGATGCAATAGATGTGTGCAAAAAAATACTATCAATAGCTCCAGAGGATTATGATAATCTAAAAGATTTGGGTTCTGCGTTGATTAAACTCAAAAAATATGAGGAAGCTAAAGAGTATCTATTGAGAGCATTAGAATTGAATAAAAATGCTGAAATATTAGAGCTATTGGGTGATGCAAATTATTATTTGAAAAATTACAATGCTGCGATAGAGAGTTATAAGGATGCTTTAAATCTAGGTGCCTCTCCTTATCTTTATCATAAACTCGCCAAGGCATATTATAAGATCGAAGATCTAAAAGAAGCTATAAAAGCCATAGAAAAGGCGTTGGAGTGGAGAAAAGAGGCAAAATTCTATCTTCTAGGATCCAGAATACATTTTAAATTAGGAGATTTGGATTCTGCGTATAACTATGCAGCTAAGGCTTTCGAGCTAGAAGATTCTGATGATTCTAGAATAAATCTTGCATCAATACTCTTTGAAATGGAAAAATACGATGAGGTTATATCTCTTTTAAAACCTCTTGCTAAAAATGATAATTTAGAAGCTCTAAGGCTACTAGGTAAGGCTCTCGAATCTGAAGAGAGATTTGAGGACGCTGTAAAAGTATATGAAAGAGTTGTGAATGTTGATAAAAAGGATAAGAGCTCATGGATTAGTATAGGAAGATGCTATCTAGCTTTAAAGAAATATAACGATGCTATAAAGGCTTTTGAGAGAGCCTACCTTATAGATCCAAAGGATAAGGATATTTGCAATTTCTTGGCTTTCTCTTACGAGAGTGCAGGATACTTGGATAAGGCATTAAATTATATTGAGAAGGCCTTAGAGATAGACCCAGAGGATGCACACACTTGGAGTTCTAAGGGTCTGCTCCTATTAAATTTAAACAAACCAAAAGAGGCTTTAAAAGCATTCAATAAAGCTTTAGAGCTAAATCCAGATTTGGTATCTGCACAGGAAGGAAAGAGAGATTGTGAAAGAATAATAGAAGAGCAAGAATTGGAAAAATACGCAAGGAAGATTTTAATCCATGAGTATAGAATAGGCAAACAAATAACTAAAAAAGAGGCTTTTAAAAATCTCAATATTCCACTTAGCATACTCTCCAAAGTCTTTGCATATGTTAGAAATCCAGAAAATGTAAAAATTGAAAACTTAGATGAGAAAGAGAGAAAGATTTTAGAGAAGGAGAGTTTAAAGATTGCTAACAAACTGAAAAAGATAGAGAATCTCTCCCTAATAGAAATTGTAGCTAATTCAGAGCTCTCTGTTAAAGATGCAAAGATTCTACTTGGATACATAGAGAGTTGCCTAAATAAAAGTGAGAGGGACAAAGTGAGTAAAGAGGATGAGCTCTTGCTCAGAAAAGTCTTAGATTTAAATTTGCAAAATACTTCCATTCTAAATCTTATGATGAATCTTAACGTAGGTGTATGCAAGGCAAAACTTATTCAAAATCTGCTTAAAGAGCTTGAGGAGGAGAATGAGGAAAAGGCTGAAGATAATGTAGAAATAATCCAGAAAGATGTTAAAGAAGAGACTCAGGAAGTAGAAAATAGAGAAGAGAGCAGGGAGGGGGATTATCTGTGAAATATGCTTATAATTTTAGATTTTATCCTGAGGAAAAAAAAGATATTGCGCTGGCCCTACTAGTTTTAACATTCTCATTCTATATTTTGATTTCTCGGAATCTTTTATTTCAGGGTATAATAAGTTTGCTTGACCTTTTAACCGCATTCCTAGCTGTGCTTATTGCTTTCTTCTTACATGAAATGGCTCATAAGTATGTGGCTTTCAAGTATGGATATCCAGCAGCGTTTAGAGCTTGGAAAATGGGTTTACTCATAGCTTTCTTAAGCAGTTTTATAGGTTTTCTTTTTGCTGCTCCTGGAGCTGTTTATGTTTATGGCTATCCTTCAAAAGATGAGAATGGAAAAATATCAGCAGCTGGACCTATTACAAACATAATTGCAGGTTTTACTCTTTTAGGGTTAGCATTTATTATGCCATTCCATTACTTATCCGCTATGCTGGCTTACATAGCTTCTCTTAATTTCTTTCTAGCTTTCTTTAACCTTCTTCCAATAGGTCCCATGGATGGTGTTAAGATATTCACTTGGAACTTGCCAATATACATCTTACTGCTTGCTCTGAGTATTATTGGATTTGCCTCATTCTATATAATTTAGGGGGACCCCTACATTTCCAATGGAACTAATTTACTAACCTAGGCTTTCTTATTTCAGCCTTCACCTTTTTACCTCTTATATCTACATAAATCTCTGTGCCAACTTTGATATAGGGCCTTTTTACATAGCCTAAACCTATACCCACGCCCAAGGTAGGAGACATAGTGCCACTAGTAAGATATCCTATTTCTTCATTATCTTTGTAAAGTTTGTACCCATGTCTAGGTATTCCCCTTTCCTTCATTACTATTCCCCTAAATAGTTCATATTTCTTCTCTTCTTTCATTTTTATCAATACATCCTTTCCTAAGAACTCATGATCCCAATTAATGATCCAAGAAATCCCCGCTTCCAAAGGTGTTCTAGGTTCATGCTGAGGGTGAAAGTCCTGGCCACTAAGTAAGAAACCTTTTTCCATTCTCAACGTGTCTCTTGCTCCTAATCCACAGGGTTTTATACCAAACTCTTTTCCTGCATCAAGAGTTCTAAACCATAGTTCTTTAGCATTTTCGTTAGGCACGATTATTTCAAAACCATCCTCACCTGTATAACCGGTTCTAGAAATAAATGCCTTGTTCCCAGATAGTTCATTATTCTTTATATTCAAACCCTTTAAACTTACATAACTTGCTTCAAAAAATCCTATTTTGCTTAGATCCTCCTCTACTATCTTTTGCAAAGTTTTTTCTGCATTAGGACCTTGGATAGCTAGGCAGGAGTATTCGGAAGTTACGTTTTTTATATTTACATTATACCCACCACCCAAAGCAAAGAGCCAATGATATATTATATTGGCTGTAGCTGCATTTGGAACTAGCAAATATCTATCCTCGGCCAACTTTGTTACAATGGTATCATCTATAAGCACGCCTTTATGGTTTATAAAGGCTGTATAGGTAGCCTTCCAAACATTTACCTTAGAAAAATCTGTAGGAAGTATATAGCTTAGAAAATCTGTAGCATCAGGACCCTCTACGATAATATCACCCATGTGGGATACATCAAACACACCAACGCTATCTCTTACAGCTTTATGCTCTTCTATGATACTCGTGTACCATAAAGGCATGTCGTAGCCTGCAAACTCGGTCATCTTAGCACCCATATCTATGTGGATATCATGCAAAGCAGTATATTTCATAATATCACCAAAAAGGTAAATGCAAACCAAGAGTTAAATATTACTCTCCAGTGGAAATGCAGCCCCCCCTCACAGGTTTAAAAATAATTTGTAAATTCTGTAATCATCTGTGAGCTCTGGATGGAAAATTAAAGCAAAGAAATTACCCTCTCTAGCCATGGCAATTTTATCCCCTATATATGCTAAGGGCTTGCAACCTCCCCAGCATTTATCAATAACAGGAGCCCTTATGAAAACTGCATGGTATTTTCCCAAGCCTTCAATATCCAACTCTGTTTCAAAACTCTCCCTCTGCCTCCCAAAGAAGTTCCTTCTAATAGCCATGTCCATCAAGCTTAGAGTTTTAACTCTATTATCATCAATAACATCTTTTGCCATTAGAATTGAGCCAGCGCAGGTACCTATTACCCCCAACCCACACTTTTCTACATATTTTAGAACTTCATCGTATATTCCACTCTTTATCATCAATCTGGATATTGTAGTGCTTTCCCCTCCAGGAATGATAAGGTAATCTAACTGGGATATATGCTCTTTTTTTCTCACATAGAGGGCATCTCCCTGCACATCAAAATGCTCTAATGCTCTCTTAACCGCCTCCACATGCTCGCTGACATCTCCTTGGATTGCTAGCACACCTATTTTCATAAATTGAGATATGGTAAGAGCTTATAAAAATCTTACATTGAGGAAAAATTAAATACAAAAACATTGTTAGTTTATAGCGTGGGAAGCGAAGAGGATAAGATGGTAAGGGTTCCAAAGGAGATGTATCTTGCAATATATGAGATAATAAAAGAGTATCCCCATTATGGATGGAAAGGGCCATCGGAGTTTGTTAGAGATGCCATAAGAAGGTATGTTAAAGAGATAAAAGAGAGAGAATTAATAATCAAGAAGGCAATGAGCTATATGCCCCAAAAAATAGAGAGCATTTTGGGGAATTTTATGGATGAGGATGATGCCAAGGAATTAGCTCAGAAAATAAGTGAAATAGAGGATGAGGAAGATTATGTTGCCAAAGTTGTTGAGATTCTTCAAGATAAACTTGGAACCGCTCTTGCTGAACTTCTAGCTAGAAGATTACTGGAGGAAGGGCTATGAGAATAAGTACCGGTGTAGCAAGATTGGATTCTTTGATGCAGGGTGGATTTCTAGAGCACAGCTTTAATTTAGTTAAGGGTACACAGGGAGCGGGAAAGACCCTTTTTGCTGTAAATTACCTTCTGCACCATGCAAAGAATGGGGAAGAGGTTCTCTATGTATCTATGGAAGAGTCATGGGAAAATATAGTGAAAAATTTGCCAGAAGGTATGAAAAAAATATACGAGGAGGTTAAAGAGAGGGTGCACCATCTTGATTTCAGTGGAATAAGACCTCTTCTAGGAAAAGATGTTTTAGATGTAAATCTTTTAGCTGAAGTCATAACAACAAATATGAAAGTGTATAATGCAAATATAATCGCACTGGACGGAATAGCACCTCTTGCACCCAAGTACGGAACTTTGCAAGATATGAGAACTGCAATTTTTGAGCTCTCACATAGGATAAAGAGGGCAGGAGGCACTATGCTTTTCACCTCTGAGGGTAGGAGCTCTGGAGCCGAAGAGTATGTAGCAGATACAGTGCTTATTCTTTATTACGATGGCTTGCTTAGAAGAATACAGATATTGAAGATGAGAGGCAGTGATTTTGTATACGGAAAGCATGGATTTAAGATAGGCAATGAGGGCCTAGAGGTTTATCCAAGCATTTTGCCTGGGGTAAGCTCCCAAACACCACAAAAAATGAAATTTGGAATAAAAGGTATGGAGAAGATATTAGGAAGTGTTTATACTGGAGATGTTATACTTCTTACTGGCCCTCCAGGAACTGGAAAAACTCTTATGGCTTATTACTTCTTAAATGAAGCGGCTAAAAATGGAGAAAAGAGTATATATGTATCCTTTAGCACTCCAGAGAATGTTGTGCTTAAAAGAGCTAGAGATTTTGGATTCAATTTGAATAGATGCAAGATAATGTATCAGGACCCATTTAGTTTTGATCCTTATGAGTTTATGTGGAAAGTGCATAAAGAATTGAAGAATGTAACAAGAGTGGTTTTAGATGGTATAAACGAAGTTGAAACGAATGATGAAATAAGAAAAGCTCAGCATGTGTTTTTGAAGAATTTGAAAGAGAGAAATATTTTAACCCTCATAACTTATACTACACCAGTTATAATATCCTCATACAGTTTGGGTAATATAAATGTGATATACCTTGCCGATGATATAATTGATTTGAGATATGCTGAGATAGGTGCTGAGCTTAGAAAGGTTATGGTTGTTGTAAAGAGCAGTACTATGAGCTATGAGAAGGGTATAATAGAGTACGATATTGAGAAGGACGGAATAAAACTTCTCGGTAAGGCAGAGTATCTTGAGGGGATAATAAGTGGAATACCGCGCAGACTTGAGATGAAAAAAAGAGTTGAGAAATTCTTCAAGTAGGTAATATTTTAATAAAATGGGGAGATTTGCCCCCATGCTCCGAACACACACAACAAAAGAAGCATCTCAGCTTGACGGGGAGGAAGTTAAAGTATGCGGCTGGGTTCACGACATAAGGGTATTGGGAAAGATAGCTTTCATAATTCTCCGAGACCGCTATGGTTTAGCACAGCTTACTCTTATACGCAGTATAGTGGGTAAGGATAAATTTAAGGAGTACAGCAAATTGAGCCGTGAGAGTGTTATATGTGCAAGAGGCAAGGTGCAAAAGACTCAGCAGGCAAAGCTTGGATTTGAAATTTTGACAGAGGAAATCGAAATTTTGAATAGGGCCGAGAGTCCTTTGCCTTTGGGTGTTGCGGATAAAGTATCTGCAGATCTGGAAACGCGTATAGAGAATCGCTTCCTTGATTTGAGGAAGAGGGAAGTTCTTGCAGTTTTTGAAATAAGAAGTACAATATTACAAGGCATAAGGGAGTATCTTCTCAGCCAGAACTTTATAGAGGTGCACACTCCAAAGATAGTGGCCACGGCAACAGAAGGGGGTACAGAACTCTTCCCTGTGAAATACTTTGAGAAGGATGCTTATCTGAATCAGAGTCCCCAACTCTATAAGCAGGTTCTGATGGCTGCCGGCTTAGATAGAGTTCTAGAGGTGGCTCCAGCTTTTAGGGCTGAGGAGCATAATACTACTCGACACCTTAACGAATTCATCTCAATAGATATAGAGATGAGCTTTGCAAACGAAGAGGATGCTATGCGTATGCTTGAGGGAAGCATAGTTAATGCAATAAAGAAATTGAGAGATGAAAGAAAGGGAGAAATGGAAATATTGGGTATAGAGTGGGAGGTGCCCGTCTTACCATTTAAGAGGGTAACTTACGATGAAGCTCTTGAAATAGTGAAGAATAAAGGTGTTGATATGAAATGGGGAGAGGATTTCTCTGCAGATGCATTAAAGGCATTGGGCTCTGAGTTACAGGAATTTTACTTCATAACAAGGTGGCCTATGGAGATAAAGCCCTTTTATGTGCTCCCAGATGGTAAGTACTCTCACGCTTTCGACTTAATGTATGGAGAGAAAGAAATTACCTCAGGAGCGCAGAGAAACCATGTATATGAGAGTCTTGTGGAAGTTATGCGCTCAAAGGGATTGAATCCAGAGAATTTTGAGTATTACCTCAGAGCTTTTCGCTATGGCATGCCTCCACATGCCGGTTGGGGTCTCGGTTTGGAGCGCTTGGTGATGATTATAACAGGAGTAAAGAATATAAGAGAATGCGTGATATTCCCAAGGGATAGAACGAGGTTAGTGCCCTAAGATAGAAGCTTTTTCTTGAGGTGTATCATCCAGGCAGATTCCAGAATCATAGAGAGAAATACAGTCATAAGGGTTGCGGTAAGTATGAGCTCACCCCACTGAATTAGGATAGCATCATTTAACATAGTGCCTAGGGCTAAAGGTAATGTTGCCATGCTTGCTGCCACAGCACCTTTGGGCCCCTCCAGGGATATAAACAAATATTTTTTAAATCCTACTTTTGGCAAAATCACTAAGGTAGAGAGAGGTCTAGCCACAAATATCACAAATAGTGCTATAATTACACTCAACATTATGGTGTTGAATGTTATATCTAATGCATTCAGGGAGGCTCCAAGGAGAACAAATATTAGAATTATGGAAAATGTTGATATTTTATCGTTAAAATCACTGTTTCTCTTCACAGCACTATCCATATTCTTATCCCCATTCTTGAAAAATGCCCTATAATTCCCAAGAATTAGAGATAATACTGTTACAACGAGAAATCCCGAGGCAAAGGCGAACTCTCCGAGAACATAACTTCCAAAGGCTATGCCTAACCCGAGAACTTCAGTAAAAGGTGAATTGTATATTTTCAGTTTTTTGATGGTCCAAAAGGTTAAAATTGCTATGGCACCACCAATTAAAGCAGACGCAAAGATTTGATAGAGAAAGTAAAAAACAGCAGCAAGATACACAGAAGCGCCAGGTGTAAAGGATATAAAAGGCTTAGCAGCAGGAATTTGAGGTAATACAATGATGAGAGCCACCATGGTTAGGATAATTGCTAGAGGACCGTTGAATATGGATTCTGTGATTATTATTGTTTCTATATTTTTTGATATTTTATGCTCTTTGAACAAAGGCACTAGGGTTGCAGGATCTGTGCCTGATACTATTGCTCCAAATAGAAATCCAATGGTCCAAGGCACATGAAAAAGAATTTGAAAGAACCAACTAGATAGCAAAGCTGTTATGAAGAGCCCAACAGTATCAAGGAGGGCAATAACTCCTATATGCTTCTTCAAAAGCCTTACGTTTATTTGAAACCCAGCTGCAAACATAACTATGAAAAGTCCAAAGGCACGAACATAGTAGAACAATGTTCTGGCAACTTCAGGCAAAATCCACCCTAGAACAGGTCCTACAAGAATTCCCATAAATAGCAAAAGAGGGGTGTAAGGAAACTTTGTTTTTTTGCTAATAAGCATTGCAATAACACCAGATAGAAAAATAATCATTAGAGAGAGGGCAATATTCTCCACGCCAAATTCAAAGGTTGGAGATGGTATCATAGAAATCCTCTAGGTTCTATGCCTTTGCTGTATTTAAAGAATTTGATTTGTGAAAATATAAATGACTCAAACCATAACCGAAGTTGGGTGCAAACTGGCAAAATCATGAAGATATGGAGGTGAGAGAGTGAGTGAAGTAGCGGATTTCGGAAATTTGAGAGTAGCGAACCGAGGAAATCCTGAACCTTACCCAGCGCCCCGGCCGGGATTTGAACCCGGGTCGCGGGCTATCAGCAACCCCCTTCTTTACGGGTAAAGCTGCTTTATTTAGAAAGGGGCTACGACAGGCCCGCATGATAGGCCGCTACACTACCGGGGCAGTAAGGAGCGAAATGAAAAAGAATATTTAAAGATTTTTGAAAGACGCAATATTTTTATAATCTCGGCGAATTGCCAACTAGAGGGCCGGTAGATCAGCTCGGTAGATCGCCACATTCGCAATGTGGAGGCCGCGGGTTCAAATCCCGCCCGGTCCATTAAGCCGCTTTCTTAGAGCCCTTTAAAAAGGGCTTCACCCTAAAATAGATTTTTTAAAAGGGAAGAGTGTGGGGAGAGAAACCGTAGGTGTCTCTTCCTAAGGAACTCGCTGGTGGTTTCTAAGAAAGGTGTTTCATCCCAAAGAAACTTTTCGGTGGTGGGAAAGTACGGAAACCCACAGTTTTTCTAGAAAGTTGTTTTGGTTAAAATTAAAATTAGCTTTTAATCCAAATATATTTATTGCGGCTTGCCATGCCCTCAAATATGATAACGCCTAAAGAAGTTCATAAAGTTTTAGGAGAGAGAATACTCACAGACGGTTTAGATATGGTACTGGATATTGACAAGAGCCATGGTATGTGGCTCTACGATGCGAGGCATAGCAGATATTATCTTGATTTCTTCGGATTCTTTGCTACCAGCGCTCTGGGCATGAACCATCCAGGAATGTTTGAGCCAGAATTCCTTAAGAAATTGCAAAGAACAGCTATAAATAAAATCACAAATAGCGATATTTACACAGTAGAATACGCTGAATTTGTGGATACTCTCAGCAAATATGCCACACCCCCATATTTCAAGTACTTCTTCTTCATCTCTGGTGGAGCTTTAGCTGTGGAGAATGCTCTTAAGGTTGCTTTTGACTGGCGTGTGAGAAAGAATTTAGCCAATGGAAAAGAAGACAACACACAGAGGTTGAAGGTTATCCATCTTAAGGAGGCTTTCCATGGACGCACTGGTTACACTATTGCCCTAACAAACACATTTGATCCAAATAAAACGAAGTACTTCCCTAAATTTGAATGGCCTAGGGTTACAAATCCAAAGATAACATTCCCGCTGGAGGGAGAGAATCTAGAGAAAGTTAAAGAACTAGAGAAAAAGAGCTTAGAGGAAATTCAAGAAGCTATAGACAAATATCAAGAGGATATCGCAGCATTTATAATGGAGCCAATACAGGGCGAAGGCGGCGATAATCATTTCCGCAAGGAGTATTTCCAAGCAGTTCAAGAGCTTCTCCACAAGAATGATGTGATGTTCATAATTGATGAAGTTCAAACAGGTGTTGGCGCTACAGGTAAATGGTGGGCTCATGAGCACTTTGATGTACAGCCGGATATAATGGCATTTGGTAAGAAGATGAAGGTCTGTGGTATAATGGTTGGCACCAAGGTGGATGAAGTGGAGGACAATGTGTTCCATGTGTCCAGCAGAATAAACTCCACTTGGGGCGGAAATATAGTGGATATGGTAAAAGCTACAAGAATTCTTGAAATAATACACGATGATAAGCTTGTGGAGAATGCAGCCAAGATGGGCGATTATATGCTCAAAATGCTCCATGAGCTTGAAGAGAATTATCCTGATAAGGTGAGCAATGTCCGTGGTCGCGGAATATTTGATGCATTTGATCTCGCAACTACAGAGATGCGCGATAAGTTCTTTGCGGAAGCGTACAAGAATGGTTTGCTCACACTTAAGAGCGGAGCAAAGGGAATAAGATTCCGCCCACCATTAATAATCACAGAAGATGAGATAAACATAGCATACGAGATTATGGAGCGCACTCTGCGCTTTCTCTGATTTCTTTAATTTTTTAATATTGAATGTCTATGCAAGAAAAAATAATACCTTATCCTGCTTTCTGGAATTATTTAGGTAAATTGTCCCTTCTTATGTCATTTATTTAAAATTCTATCGGAGAGAGAACAAGTATAGCAAAATGTGGCCTTTTTCTTTCTTTACGGGTAAAGCCGCTTAATTCTTAAGAAAGGGGCTTAGTGCGGGTGCCGGGATTCGAACCCGGGTCAGGGGCTTGGGAAGCCTCCGTCCTAACCACTAGACTACACCCGCCCTATAGGTAATATGGGAAAAGGGATATTAAATTAACGCAGAATTGTATGGAAAAGCAATTAAACTCATAAAGCATGGGTCAATAGTGGAGAAAAAAATATATGCTATCCAGGTTGCGATGTACACAGCCATAATGCTTTCTATAACTTATACACCATCCTTAGCAGCCAGTGTTGGAGCAACACCCATGGAGATAGCATTAGTTTACTCATTTTACAATTTATCTTATTTTCTCTCCTCTATGATTTTTGGTCGGTTGGCTGATTTGCACGGAAGGAAGATATTTATCATCACAGGATTCTTTGTAGCATCTATTGCATTTTTCTTGCAATACTTCTACTGGAATTATTACTCACTTTTACTTCTTCGCATAGTTGCAGGATTTGCAGCTGGAATATTTCCTGCAGCCGTAATCTCTTTGGCTCATGATGAAAATATGAAAATGGGAAAGTTATCTGCTTTTGGAGCAGCGGGATGGGCCATTGGCTCTTATATAGCCGGCATAATTTCTATCTTTTTCGGACTTAAAGCCACTTACATTTTTTCCTCTTTGATTTTCTTAATAGCCCTCGCAATATCATTCAAACTAAAAGATTCTGGTGTTAGAATTGAGAAGGTACCAAGAATACCTGTGGCCGTTATAAAAAGAAATTGGAATCTTTACCTTGGGTACATATTCAGGCATTCTGCAGCAACGATGATCTGGGCTTACTGGCCACTCTTTGTAAAATCCATCGGCGGCAACTCTTTCTGGCAAGCGGCAACTATGGGAATAAATTCCACCGCCCAATTTTTCATAATGTTCTATTATACAGATACAAAGAGAAGTTCAAGTTTGATTTTATGGGGGTTGATTATATCCGCACTCACATTCTTATCTTATTCTTTAATAACAAATGTTTGGGAAATGATACCGGTTCAGGTTATGCTAGCAACCTCATGGTCATTCCTCTATGTGGGCTCTCTAAATTATCTAACCACGAAAAATAGAGAGAAAGCAACAGCCACGGGGTTATTGAATTCATCAATAGGCATATCTGCTTTTTTAGGTCCAATTATTGGTGGGATTTTTATGAGTTTTGTAAATCAGTATAGATATCTCATGGTATTCTCCTTTGTAATTGCATTTCTTGGAGCAATAATTTTCAAAATTGGAGAAAAAAGAAATTAAAGAACGAATTTTATTGTGCCCCCGTCTATTTGAATTGTCGTGCCCGTTATGTACCCTGCACGCTCGGAAGCTAGGAAAGAAGCGAGATAGGCAACCTCTTCTGGCTCTCCAAACCTATCTGCTGGGACCTCTTTAATCCAACTTTTTAATGCCTCCTCATAAGTAATGCCCCTCTTCTCAGCTATGCTCCAAGACAATTCTTTAATCCTCTCAGTGTATATGGGTCCGGGAGCTATGTTGTTTATTGTAATTTCATACTTTGCCCACTGGGTCGCAAGGGTCTTTGCCAATCCAACCACAGCGAGGCGCATAGTATTGGAAAGAATTAGATTGTCTATTGGCTGTTTCACACTCATTGATGTTATATTAATTATCCTTCCATACTTCTGGTTCTTCATATATGGAGCCACCTCTCGTATGAATCTCACCACGCTCATAAATGTGAGATTGAAAGCATTGTACCAGTCATCATCCTTGAAATCTTCAAAATATCCAGCTGGAGGGCCACCTGCATTATTAACCAAGATATGTATTGCTCCAAATTCATCTATGGTTTCTTTAACTACCCTTTCAATATCATCCTTATTCCTCACATCCCCAGGAATGGCCAAAACTCTGTTTGTTATCCCTCTATCAAACCTCTGCACATTCTCCGTTGTTATCTCTTGCATAGTTTTTAAAAGATTCTCTTCATTGCGAGCAACCAAAACAACTTTAGCCCCATTCTTTGCAAACTCCTTTGCTATTGCTTTTCCCATACCTCTGCTTGCACCACAAACAATGGCAACTTTATCCTTCATTTCTACTCACCTCCTTTAAGAACAATTTTAGGTTATCTTCAAGATGTAATTCTTGGATGAATGAGAGGGCATCTTTAACATCCTCTATTCTCTCAATCTCCTCGTGCATATCACTCCCCACAGATATTGGAATTTTGTAATTTTTCATCTCTCTGAATATCTCTTCTGCAAGGCGGTAGTAGTAAGTGCCGAGCTTTGTATAATTTATGCTCGTATTCAATTCCACTCCTATTTTATCAGATTCTAAAACTCGCAGAAAAGCATCTATATTTGCATCCCCAAAATTTTTGTTTAGGTCATTGTGAGCTAAGATAACAAGAGAATCTATTTCTTTTCTTTTATCAAGGAGCATCCAGAGAGGGTATCCATCCCATAGAGAATCTTGAACATATTCAAATAGAACCAAATCAAAATTTTCAAAATTTGGCAAATCATCAATATTTGTGCGAGGTGAAAAATCAACCTCAATTCCTATGTAAATATCTATTTTATCTCCATACTTCTTTCGCAAGGCTTTCAAATCTTCCACATACATTTTCAAATATTTTTTCGGTATGGAGCTGACCTTCTTTGTCTCGTAATGATCCGTTATGGCTATTTTCTCCATCTTTTTCTTTATTGCCTCTCTAACTATTATTTCTGGAGTATATAGGCCATCGCTCCAAGTGCTATGTATATGGAAATTAATCATTGAGGAGATATAAGGACTCACATTAAAATAACTTGCTCTTTAGAAATGTTTATACGGATTAATACGCTTACAGGAAATATGGATGTGAGCAAATATAGTTTGGAAGATTTAATACTGCTAGGAATAAAGAGCGAGGAAGTTGCAAAGGAGATTTATAGCAAAGTGGCAAAAGAGGCAAAGAATCCATTTTTAAAGACGAAGCTTGAAGCTCTAGCCAAGGAGGAGGATAGACACAGGGATATCTTAGTAGAACTTTACAAGGATTTGTTCAACGGCAAGGAGCCAAAACCGCCCGAGAATCCTGATTTCATACCAGAGTTTCCTGAGATAAGAATATTCAAAGAGCTCGGAGGCACAACGGATATAAGAAAGATTCTTGAGGGGGCTATGAGAGCAGAGTTGAGTGCTAAGGATTATTACGAGAGCATAGCTGAAAAAATGAAAGATCCTAGGGTAAGAACGATAATGAAGTATATGGCAAAGATTGAAGAAGGGCATTACAAGATACTCAAGCAGCAGTACGAGGAAATAATAGAATTTGAAAGCGTAATGTACGATGAAGAATTTATGAGAGTAGACAGCCGATTTTAATTATTTTTCAACTTCCCATTTTTCTAGTTTCATAACGGCAGAGAGTGTGCTACCTCTCTTTATCTCCTCCCTTATTCTATTTTCGTGCTCCATAACATCCAAGGCACGATTTGCTATTTCCACAGCCTCTTCTCTAGGCACCACAGCTATTCCGCTCTCATCACCTATTATCCAATCTCCCGGCTTGATTTTTACACCCATAATATTCAATTCTATACCAATCTCTCCAAACCCCTTTGGCTCTCCAGCGTTTGGTGCAAGGTGCCTTGCAAATATAGGATAATTTGCCTTTTTAATTTCATCAACATCCCTTGCAGCCCCATAAATTACCACTCCTGCTATACCCTTTACCTTACAGCTCCAAGTGGCTAGTTCTCCCCAAACTGCAATTTTTCCATCTTGCGCGTCTATAACAATAACATCACCAGGGTTGGCGATATCAATTGCCTCCACAGCCTTTGCCCAGTCCCCATCCAATGTTCTAACCGTTACCGCTCTTCCCACGACTTTTCCTCCCCCCAATTTTATGAAATCTCCCAAAGCACCTTTGCGATGCATTGCATCGCTTAAATTAGGAGTTGAAACTTTCATAAAAGCATCTCTCAATTCTTCCTCTCCATACTTTTTGTATAGGTCACTTCTTATCTTTACCCCTTTCTCTATTGCTTCCTTAATTTTTCTCGTTGCTTCTTTTACATTGGGGGCCTTGATTATAGCGCCACCAACAATAACAATATCGGCACCACTCTTCACAATATCCGCTGCCGTCTCGCTGTTTATACCTCCAGCAGCAGCTACGGGAATGCTAACGCTTGAAGCGACCTCTCTCAAAATTTCCAATGGGTTCTTTCCAAGCATCTGCTGGTCCACGCCCACATGCACGCAAACATAATCCGCCCCTAATTTCTCCACTTCTTTTGCCCTCTTTGCTGGCTCTGGATGATTTATCAAATCAACCATGACCTTTGCCCCGTATTTTCTTGCGGCCTTGATAGAATCTTCAATTGTTGAATCATCCGCTAAGGATAATACTGTTACCACGGAAGCACCACTTTTTGCAGCCATCTCAACTTCAACCCGGCCAACATCCATAGTTTTTAAATCAGCAACCACTGGCTTTTTGAATCTCCTCTTAATTTCTCTAACTGCGCGCATACCCTCACTCTTTATTAGTGGAGTTCCAACTTCAATCCAGTCAACACCGCCTTTAACTGCCTCCTCTGCCGCTTTTATAGCTCGCTCTAAAATCATAAAATCCAATGCAACCTGAAGTATGGGCATAGAATAAACATGGGGTGCAAAGTTAAATATCTTGCTATTCTATAAGCCCTTATGTTTATCGTCTTTGAGGGCATTGACGGTAGCGGCAAGAGCACGATTGCAAGGAGGATAGGAGAGCATTTAAGCTCTTTAGGCCATGAAATTTTTCTCACAGAAGAGCCCACAACAACTTGGATGGGAAAGGATGTTCGTAGAGCTATTGAGGAGGAAAAAAATCCTTTGTCGCAGGCGTTATTGTTCTTTGCAGATAGGGCCGAGCATGTGGAGCTCATAAAGAAAAAATTGGAAGATGGAAAGATAGTTATCTCGGATAGGTATGTTTACTCAACCTTCGCATATCAGGGGGCGCAGATGGAAAAATTAATGCCCTTGGATAAAGCTTTAAAATGGCTTGAAGGGGTGTATGAACCCATGCGCCTTGAGCCAGATATAGTTATCCTCTTGAAGATAGAACCTCAAAGGGGATTGAATTTTGTCAATACCAGAGATTTCAAGGAGAAGTTTGAGAGAGAAGAATTTTTAGAGAGGGTGCAGGAGATATATATGGAGCTTGCAGATAAGTATGGATTCGTGGTAGTGGATAGCAATAGAGATTTGGAAGAAGTTTATGAGGATGTGCGAAAAATAATAGATGCTAGGATATGAGGCGAGTATATGGACCTTTACTCATATTTTTATGGGCTCGTTATGCAGATTCCAAGGGGGAGAGTTAGCACCTATGGAGCCCTAGCTAGGGCACTTGGAGATATAAGGGCTGCAAGGGCTTGTGGAGTCATGCTCTCCCAAAATCCAGACCCGCCGCGCATACCATGCCATCGCGTAGTTATGAGTGATGGGAGTTTGGGCGGTTTTACGCATCCAGAGGGCATAAAACACAAAGTTGAGCTATTACGCGAGGAGGGAATAAAAATAGAGAATGGAAAAATTAAGGACTTCTCCAAAGTTCTATTTGAGGATTTTAAAACTGATTATCCACTGAAAAAACTCAGGAAAGAGCAGGAGGAAATGAGAAAAAAGGTAGTTTTGGAGGATAATTATCCCTCGTTAATAGGGGGTGTAGATGTTTCCTATTCCGCCAGGAATGCCTATGTTGCCCTAGTTATTATGCGAGATGGGAAATACGAAGTTATAAAGGATAAGATGAAAGTTGATTTTCCCTACATTCCAACATATCTTGCATTTCGTGAAGAGCCAATAATTTCAAAAATTCTAAAAAAAGTGGATGAGTATATACTCCTAATGATTGATGGCAACGGCATTTTGCATCCTCGCTTTATGGGCTTAGCTACTTATGTAGGGGTTAAGAATAATATAGCCACTATAGGAGTTGCAAAAAATTTGCTTATGGGCGAAGTTAGGGAAGGAAAAATTTTCATAGATTCCAAAATAGTGGGGCAATACATACCAAGCGGGAGAAAAAAGGGGATATATGTCTCTCCGGGCCATAGGATAACATTGGATTCTGCCGTAAAAATAGTCAAAAAATATTTGAAGTACAAGAATCCAGAGCCCCTTAGGCTTGCGCATATATACGCTAACAAGTTCAGGAGGGAGGATAATGCGTGAGCTCGCAGCAGGAATGATAAAAGTTAAAAATTCAAAATTCTACGCGCATCTTTACGAGATAGAAAGTATGGATGATATGGAAGAAATTTTAAAAGAGCATAGGAGAAAATACAAGAAGGCAGTGCATCACTGCTGGGCTGCAATAGTTGATGGAGAGGAGAAATACAAGGATGATGGTGAGGTGGGACATCCCGGCAAGGTAATTCTCGGGGTGCTAAAGAAATATAACTCGGATAATAGGGCAATAGTTGTCTCAAGAATCTTTGGGGGCGTAAAACTTGGGATGGGTGGTGTTGCTAGGGCTTTTAGAGAGGCGGCCGAGAGCGTAATGGAATTTAGTGAGAAAAATTAAAATATTTGTATTTTATTATTTGGGGCATGGATAGAAAGTACATATATTCCGGGATAATTTCTCCTATAATTGGTTTTATTTTTATTGGAATTGCCATATATCTCAATTCTTCTTGGTGGAGATTAACAGATAATGCCATAAGTGATTTGGGAAATATATATCATCCTTGGGTAAACTATCCATGGGTTCTCAGCACAGGATTGATTATTGCAGGTTTAGGAATGACCTATTTTACTATGGGGCTAATAAGAGAATTCTCAGGAATCATAAAAGTGGGCTTCTATGTATTCCTTCTAGGCATGATTTCCCTATTTTTGATTGGAACTTTTCCTGAGGGCACACCTCCACACTGGTATGTTAGCTGGTCATTCTTCCTTTTATCCTCCTTCGGAATATTGATTGTGGGCATAGGATTTCTCTGGAAACATCGTGGAATGGGCATATTTTCTATTCTCCTATTCTCAATCGGCTGGGCTATTGCAATTTGGGCTTTAAACACTTTCAAAGGAGTGGCTATAGCTGAGTTTACAGGAGCTTTTACACTATTCATCTGGACATACACTTTGATTTACTGGACAATGTATATAGAAAAATTGTAAATAGATGCAATTGATATCCCCTCCTATGCACCAAGAAAAGATATTTGAAAATTTAAAGGAAGATGTGGACCTGATTTTGCTTTTCAACAGAGGAGAACCTGTTGTGGAACTAAATTTCTTCTATGTAACAGGTCTTGTGGAAGGAGGAATATTCGAAGGCTCCTATGCTCTTGTTAAACCCGATAAGGTTACTGTTTTAACCTCCTTGCTTGAGGAGACAAGTGCTAAAAAGGGAAAAAATGAGGTTAAAATTTATCATATGGGCAAGGAGAGAGATGAAATGTTAAAAGAGCTCGTTGGTAATGCCAAGAGAATTGGGCTTAATTTTGAAACGCTTACAGTTAAGGATTTTGATAAATTGAAAGAAGTATTGGGGGAGAGGGAGTACATAAATGTGGCAGATGCGATAATGGAAGCAAGGAAGATAAAAAGCAGCGAGGAGATAAAATTGATGAAAGAAGCAGCAGATATTGCCAGCGAGGTAGCAGACGAAATTCCAGATTTCTTGCATGAGGGTATGAGGGAATATGAGTTAGCAGCCCGCATAGTTTATGAGATGTTGAATAGGGGAGCGGAAAGTGAGGCCTTTACCACGATCTCCGCCTTTGGAGAGAATACCGCAGAGCCCCATTACACGGCGGGAGCAAGGAAATTGAAGAAGGGAGATTTTGTGCTTTGCGACTTTGGAGCAAGGTACCATCATTATAATTCAGATACAACCCGCACTTTTGTTTTTGGAAAAGCATCCGAGATGCAGAGGGATATTTATTACACGGTACTAAAGGCACAAAAGATTGGCATTGAGATGATAAAGGAAGGTGTGAATGGCAAAGATATAGATGCCAAAGTTCACGAATTCATAGATTCTACAAGGTACAAAGGAAGGATGACTCATTCTACAGGCCATGGTGTTGGACTTGCAGTTCATGACCATGTTGGCTTGTCAAGATTGGTTGATGTGCCTTTGAAAGAGGGAATGGTTGTGACTGTTGAACCAGGGATATACATTCCTGGATTTGGTGGTGTGCGCATAGAGGATGATATACTAGTAAAGAAGGATGGATATGAAGTGCTAACTTCTGCCCAGAAGGACGAGCTTATTGAGGTTTAACGAAAGTTATAATACCTGTGGTAAGATATCAAACTATGAAATATTTGAGTGAGTTAGAGGATGGCGAAAATGTGGTTTTGCACCTTGCAGTACGCAAGAAGTTTGGGATAAGGGAGTATAGGGCAAAATTTGGAAAGTATTTTGTTATTGAGGCAGGAGATAAGACTGGAAACGCAATCGTTAAATATTGGGGCAACGATGATAGATTAACTGAAAGATTGTACAACGAGATAAACGAGGGAGATGTTATTGAACTCCGCGGAACATACCAAAAAGATACGCAACCTACAATATCTGTAGATGCCGAATATGATTATATCAAAAAAATTGAAAATTTTGATAAGGAGCGATTCGTGCCTGCTCTGGAAAACATAGATGAAATAATGCAAGAAATACAAAAATTTGTTGAGTCAATTGAAAATGAGCATCTCTCTCAATTGCTCAATTTCTTTTTTTCTGAGGATGAATTCTTGGAGAGGTTTAAAGAGGCACCGTGGTCCTCTTACGAAGTTTATGCCTATATTGGAGGACTTGCAGAGCACACATTAAATGTCACAAAGATTTGTGATGCTATGGCCAAAACTTACAATTTGGATAGAGAGTTGCTAATAACGGCAGCTCTATTGCATGATGTGGGTAAGGTGGATTCTTATGAAATAGATACCACAATAAAGCAGAGAGACAAAGCAAAATTACTGGGCCACACAGTTTTAAGTTTCAACATGGTTGAATCCAAGATAAGGGAAATTGTTGATTTTCCAAGTGATTTGAGGGAGAGGCTGTTACATGCAATAATCTCACACCACTCCCCCATCGTTGATAATGTACCACAGAGGATAAGAACTAAGGAAGCTTATGTTCTTTTCTATGCGGATATGATTGATTTATCTTTGCGAGAGTTTGAGGGTGGTGAAGAAGAATGGCAGTACTCAAAGCGTCTGGGAAGGGAAATCTACACTGGATAAAGGGAAAAATTATTTTAGGATATGAAAACGATAGAATGGCAAAAGCAATATATGAGAGCATAAATGTTGACAACTATCAATTTTTAGATTGCAAAGTTGAAGGAAATAAAATTTTATGTGAATCTCGGGCAGAGAAACCATCAAAGCTTTTGCATACTTTGGATGATTTATTGGCTTGTATTATCGTTGCCGAGGAGGTCTATCGTACATCTTGATTTTCTTCCTTATGTATGAAAATGCCATAAATCCATAGACAATTGCTATAAGTAAGGGGGCTAGGTAAAATATTGGATGCAATCCTCCAAGCAATATTGGAATGGAAGCTAAAAGATTGAAAGAAGAATGCATTGTAACTGCTTTTAAGTATCCTCTTCCCATGGAGCTCTTTCTAGCTATTTTCCTCATAGAATAGCCTAGACCTGTAAAGGCCGTGGAGCTGCCATGAAGCAATGCTGATGACAATGAACGAATTGTGGATACGATGAGCCATGCAAAGAATCCACCTGAAAGAAGTGCTGAAATCTCGTATAGTAAATTTTCCATAAATGCAAATCCAAAACCGGAAGATGCACCATAAACAAGCCCATCTTCAATCTCATCTACATACTTTTTTGAAACTATGACTCCATAAGCTTTTGTTGCCTCTTCTACCACGGGAGCAATTACAAGGGCAAGAGCCAAGGAGGATATAGTTGCACCATGCTCAGCTATGAATTCATAACCTCTTAGAAATTCAAGAGATGATTTGAACACGAATACTGCGATGAGCTCTATGATTGCAGCCATAATTGTACCAAAGAAAGCTCCTGCCATAAAAGAGCGTAGCACTGCTCTCCACGGCTCTCTCTCATATTTTTCAGTGTTTCTAACTATTATCATATAAATTAGGGATGGAAGCAGAGCAACGGAGACAATTACCGATAGAAATATGAAGTTCACAGAGGATTAATTGAATTGAGTTTATTTACTTTTCCTTAAT